>JBPYEE010000212.1:0-6537 GCA_051985095.1 Vicinamibacterales bacterium
GGCTGACGTCGTCTTCGGCATCGAGTCCAAACACGCCGATGCAGATGCCCAAGAGCCGCTGCTGTTCCACGGAACATTCACTTTTCCGAATGATGAAGCGGGCCGGGCGGCAATGTCTGCTCTCGAAAGTCACGTGAAGACAGGGTCTCCGGTCACAATTCCGTCTGAATACATAACGGAATGGAACGTCCCTGAACCTGTGAGGTGTTTTTATTCGGTTTTGTAAAATAGCGGCCCTTTTCCGTGCGTCCAAGAGGTGTCGCTGTGTTCATGACAGCTGTTTACATGTTGTTCCAGCGCGTCCTACAACTGGTGTGCCTGCGGTTCCGGTCGACAGACTTCAAGGAACTCGAGATCGTCGTCCTTCGTCACGAGCTCGCGGTCCTGCGCCGGCACGTCGCTCGGCCCGCGTTTCGGTCGGCCGACCGATTGTTCTTGGCCGCGGCGAGTCGGCTGTTGCCACGCGTCGCGTGGCGTTCGTTCCTGATCACGCCAGCGACACTGCTGCGGTGGCATCGACGACTGGTCGCGAGACGCTGGACCTATGCCCGACCGCCCGGTCGACCTCCGATCGACGCGCGCGTTCGAGCGCTGATCGTGCGGTTGGCCCGCGAAAACCCGCGGTGGGGCTACCCTCGCATCGTCGGCGAGTTGAAGGGCATGGGGATCGTCGTGTCGGCGACCACCGTCAAGAAGATTCTCCGGAAGGAGCAACTCGGACCAGCGGGAAACCGGCGGGGGATGTCGTGGCGCGAGTTCCTGCGCACGCAAGCGAAGGGCCTCATCGCGGTGGATTTCTTCACCGTCGATACCGTCTGGCTCCAGCAGTTGTACGTCCTCTTCTTCATCGAAATCGGCAGCCGCCGCGTGCACCTCGCTGAGTGCACGGCGCACCCGAATGCCGAGTGGGTGACGCAACAGGCGCGGCAGGTGGCCTGGGCGCTTGCCGAGCGCGCAGAACCAGTTCGCTTTTTGATCCGCGACCACGATCGGAAGTTTGTGGCCGGTTTCGATGCCGTGTTCGAGGCCGAACACATCCGAATCGTTCGGACGCCGATTCAAGTCCCCGAGGCGAATGGGGTTGCGGAGCGGTTTGTCCGGACAGCTCGATCCGAATGTCTGGATTGGCTGTTGATCGTGAACGCGCCGCATTTGGAGCGAGTGCTCAAGATCTTCGTTGATCATTACAATGCTTGGCGGCCTCATCGCAGCCTGGCATTGGTGCCGCCGAACGGTCGAACGCCCGCGGCGACGTGGATGGGGATGCAACCGCTCACAGTGAAACGTCGCGACCGTCTTGGCGGCCTCTTGCACGAATACGAGCGCGCTGCGTGACCGGATCGAATTTGTTTACCCTACACGCAAAGTACTTAGTCCATGGCAGGCGTCGCAATCGGACCTCCTAACACGATCGATCTCCGTTTTCCGAACATGCCACGGTAGTGGCGTCATCGTCTTGTAGATTATTGCGCTCGTTGAGCCACGCTAAGTTATTCGCCGCGTGCCGCGAGATCGAAATCCAGGCGGACGGCAACAGCGGTGCCTGTCCAGTACGTACGAGCAGGAACTCAAGCAGAACGGCGCCAGGTCCATACATCTCAGAACCGCAAAGGAAACGTCGTCGTCCGCATCGGCGTGTGGGTGAATCTGGTTGCTCGCCGCCACCATCGGCAAACAGATAGCGTGACGTCACTCTGGCAGCCGTTCGGGCGTCCGCACACCGAAGCGTCTGCGACCGACTTTCAAGCTCTCGTCGGCCGCAGTTAAGAAGTCAGCGCTTGTGACGCCTGAAATCCCCACGCGCCACAGACGCCGCAGTAGTGTCGGTTCACCGGCCGGATCGCCGCGCCGCAAAACGGACAATCATTCGAGCCGGATTGATCGCGTCGCAGTGGGCCACAGGCCTCCATATAGATTCGGTAGAAGTACAGCTGCTCCTTTTCCCGCAGGCGGATGCCAGTCTCCTCCGCGACCGCGCGTTGTGTCCGTGCGAATTCCACATCGGCGATCCGCGATCGAATCCACGGGCCGAGAAAGGTGCTGCCCGATCCGTACTCGATCGGCGTCTGACCCGCCACACGAGCGGATCCGGTAGATACGCGCGTGCCGCCTCTCGGACAATCCACTTGCCCGTGCGGCGGCCGTCGTGTTCGCCGATCCGCTCGTCGTGTGAGAGCGTCATCGCAAAGTCCACCAACACCGGATCCAGGAATGGACTGACAACCTCGACTCCAGCGGCGTGCGCAAGCAACGGCGTCGTGAAGTTCATGATCGTCGCCATGTGGTCGACGTAGTGCTGGAGTTGCGTCGGCGACATCGTCCACATGTGCGAATACCCGGCGTAGAGTTCGTCGGCGGCATCTCCGGTGTAGACGCGCCGACACCCGAGCGCCCGGGCGCGGACGAGGCCCGCGTAGATCGTCAGTCCATTGCGGACTTGCATCGGGTCGAAGCTGCCGATGACGGCGACGGTCGCCGGTGCAAACGCGAGGAGCTCTTCGAGCGAGACGATCACCTGTTCGTGTTCGAGTCCCAAGCTGTCGGATGCCAAACGGGCGTACGCCGCATCAGGTGCCGGAAAATCGGCTGCCACGTAGCCGAGTTTCTGAATCAGCGTGTCGCGATGCTCCTCATCGATCCGTTCCTGCGGGTCCACGCAGACCGTGATCGCGCGCGGCCGCGATCGTTCAGCAGCGACGACGGCGACGATGCTCGTGTCCAGCCCGCCGAACAACAGACTCGCATCCGCCGCCTCGCGCGCCACAACTGCTCGGAGGCGTGCGATGAATTCATCAGTCCTTGTTCGCATGTCCGTCACGGTTCGCGTGCCGACGACTCAATAGCCACGGGCGACGCGCCATTGACGCCATCGCCGGTAATCCTCCTCGATCGTCGGCACGGCCGGATTGAGGAAGACGCTGACACTGAGCCAGGGAAAGTCACGATTGACGATCTCCGCGAGCGCCGCACGACAGATCGTTTCATCGGGATGACTCAAACGCGAGCCGACAACGACCTGTGTGTCGGCTGCGACGCCGGCGGCCAGGAGCCACGACGCCGCCGCGCCCGCCGTCAGATCTGGACTCGCGAGGAGAATCACGTGGCGACCTGCGTCGAAGCTCTCGAGTACATACCGTTTCTTGTCGTCGGGATCGCCGTAATCATGAAAACTCACGATGACACTTTCATCGAGATTGATTCGCGCCTGCGCGGCCGCGAGCTGGATCGAGCTGATGCCTGGCACGATCTTCACCGTGAACCCGTCGAGCGCTCGCAGCAGGCCTTTCAGGCCCGACGACAGACATGGATCGCCGACGCGAGGAATCGCGAGCGATGCGCCATCGCGTACCGCCGTGGCCACCGCGAGGCGCGTCTGCTCGACATAATTGCTCACGTCCTGCTGGAACACCTGCTTGCCGACCAGACAATCCTCGACGGGCAAGAGGTCGAGATCCCAGCCCAGCACGAGATCCGCGCCAGCAATCACCGCCCGCGCCGCGGGCGTCACATGCTCAGGGGAGCCGGGTCCGATGCCGACCAGGTACGCGTTGAGGGCCATCAGCTCGCCACCGTACACGATTCGGCATTGAGTGGCCGCATGGTCTTCGTGTGGAAGAGTCCAGCCAGAAGTTCGATCCCGTCGATCAGGCGTGGGCCAGGTCGATGAAACAAGCTACCCTCGACGGCAAACACGCGGCCTTGCCGCACCGCGTCCAGCTCGGACCACGGGTACGTTGTTCGTACGCGAGCCCATTCACGGATGGTGAGCACGCGACTCAATCCGCAGGGCATGAGGAGCACGAGGTTGGGCGCGTACGTCACGACTTCCGCCGCGTCGACCCGGCGCGACACGGCGTCTCGGGGACGGATGTCGTCGACGCCACCGGCCACCGTGATCATGTCCGTGACCCAGTGACCGGCGGTCATCAGCGGCGCCAACCAGCTCAGCGCGAGCACGCGTGGTCTGGCGACAGACCGCGTGTCTGCGCGGACGACGTCGAGGCGACGCTGCCACTCGGCAAGGAGTCCCTCAGCCGCCAGCCCGTCGCGGATCGCCGCACCGACACGGCGGACATCCTCGCCGAGCTCCTCGAATTGACTCGCTGCGAGGGCGACGACGTGCGCCGCGTGACCCGCGTCATCCAGCACACCTCGCACGTCCGCTTCGCCGACGGCGCACACCGTACACTGCCGCTGCGTGATCACGAGGTCCGGGTCGAGGGCGGCGAGCCGATCGCGATCGATGTCGTACAACCGCTCGGTCGCGTGCACGCGTCGGTCAATCATGTCTAGCGGCAGATCGCGGGGTAATCGGCTCGAGCTGACGCGCGGCCGATCAAGAATCGCGTCCGGATAATCGCACGCATGCGAGATCCCGACCAGAGATGAGCCGTGGCCGAGCGCGCAGACGAGTTCGGTCGCGCTCGGTGAAAAGGACACGATGCGCATGGCTCGCTACCCGACGCGCCGCGCGCGCACGGTCCTGAATAAACGGATGCGATATTGAGAAGAACCGCAGCACGCCATCGACCTTCCTCCGAAGTCGAATGACCCGAGTGGGCGTCTGGCCGGTCTCCTGACTTGTGCCTCTACGGTCCGACGCCGCCTTCCCGGAAACGCGCTCCAGTGGCCTGTGGCGTCGGCCCTCCGCACTGACAGTGGCGGGGCCGTGCCGGATTCTCACCGGCTTCCCGAACACCAGACCCGACGGTTATACGTGAGGCGGAACCGCGCGTCAACAGTGCGATATTGTCGGCACGTCCGACCATGGTTCGATCTGACGACGAGGGTAGCGACGTAGGACTGTGTGCCGCGTGTCGGTATGCCACGCGCGTCGTGTCGTCGCTCGGCTCGCGCTTTTATCGCTGCGATCGTTCAGCCAGCGACCGGCAGTTCCCGAAGTATCCGCGATTGCCTGTCGTGGAGTGTCGCGGATACGAGCGCACTCCCGAACGGAACGACTAAGGATGCAGCGTCACATCGCCCTGCCGCTCGTCGTCCTCGCGCTTGGATCACCGTCGTCGTCTGGCCCGCGGCGGCTGTTCGGTCGCGGATTGTATCCTTGATTCCTGCCGCGACGGAGTTCCTCTTTGCGATTGGCGCAGGCGATGACGTCGTCGGTGTCAGTCAATATGACCGCTTGCCGGATGCGGGTGGACCCGCACTCGGGTTGGAGGGTTGTTCAGTCCGGCAACGGAAACAATTCTCGGGTTGAAGCCGACGCTCGTCATCGTGTACGAGACGCAGACGGCGCTCCGCGCAGTACTCGATCGCGCGGGCATTCACGTCGTGCCGTACCGACACGAGGCGATGGCGTCGAAGGCCGACGTGATCAATGCATTGGGCATCGCCACCGGCCGCTCACGAGAGGCCGAGGCACTTGGGCCCGCATGGCCCGAGAGTTCGCGACGATTCGCGAGGCCACCGCGACACGATCGCATCCGCGCGTGCTGCTCGTCGTCAATCGGCCTCCAATGTCACTGCAAGGACTCTACGTCGCCGGTGCGTCGGGATTTCTCAACGAGGTTTCGGAGTATGCCGGCGGCGCAAACGCCTACAATGACGTGAAGCGATCATCCACGCAAACCAGCATTGAGAGTGTCATTCAGCATCAACCGGAGGTGATTCTCGAAATCTGGCCCGACCGTCCAGATGTGTCGCGTCTCAATCGGGAACGGGACGTGTGGAATGGGCTGTCCGCGATCCCGGCCGTCCGCCTCGGTGGACGGGTCAAAACCGGCCATTTGTGGACGCCGCAAAACCGGCCATTCTTTGGCGGGCGGTCGAGACCGGTGAGTTCTACTTCGTTCCTTCCTCCGGGCGCAAATCGGTCTGCAGCTTCGTGCGCCAGTGCACGATGCGCGTTCCGATGATGACCGTTCTTTGCCTTACGTCGGATCGTCATTGAGAACGGGTATCGCCTCGAGTGGCACTGAAATGATCGATTATGGCGTTTCGAAGTGCGTCGTTAGGGTATACGCGATACGATCTCGCAGCGGAGTCTTCGCTCGGGGAGGCCAATGTGACATCAAGTGAGGCGCTGGTCTTTGCGGAGCAGTGGGCTCACCACTGGAACACACGCGACGTCGAGGCCGTGCTGGCACACTTTGCCGATCGTGCCGTGTTCACCAGCCCGGTGGCGCTCAAGGTCACAAGCAAGACGACTATTCATGGCAAGGAGGCGATTCGCGCGTACTGGGTCCGAGCCCTCGCCAATCTCGCCTCGCTGCACTTCACAATAAATCGAGTCTTATGGGATGCCGATCACTCCGAGCTCGCAATCATTTACGACCGGGAGATTGATGGACGGCACGAGCGGTGTGCCGAGGTACTGACGTTTGATGCTGAGGGCCGCGTCGGGCGCGGTGAAGCATTCTCCGGCGTTGTTCCGGCTCCCTAATACCAGAGTTCAGCGGCGCCGGCCCCGTGGCCGTCTCCCGCCTTAGCGATATTGAATTAGAGAGCGGCTCTGCTCGGGATCGTGGGGAGGTCAGGTGACGACAAAAACGAAGGCGTCGAGCATACGGTCGCTGTCTG
>JBPYEE010000213.1:0-2717 GCA_051985095.1 Vicinamibacterales bacterium
GTTAGCGGATCTGGCGCGGTTCCCGTTTACCACGAAGCAGGATCTGCGAAGCAACTACCCGTTCGGCCTCTTTGCGGTGCCGCGTGAACAGATCGTTCGTGTGCACGCGTCGAGCGGAACCACCGGCAGGCCGACGGTAGTCGGCTACACCTCGGCGGACATCGAGACGTGGGCGTCGTTAATGGCCCGATCGATTCGGGCCGCCGGCGGAAGACGCGGTGACCTGGTGCATGTTGCCTACGGCTACGGGCTGTTCACGGGCGGCCTTGGCGCCCACTATGGCGCCGAGAAACTCGGCTGTACGGTGGTCCCGATGTCAGCCGGTCAAACCGAGAAGCAGGTGCAACTCATCGTCGATTTCCAGCCAGACGTCATTATGGTGACGCCGTCCTACCTGCTCAATCTCGCCGAGGAATTCGTGCGCCAGGGCCGCGATCCGCGCAAAACGTCGCTCAAGATCGGGATCTGCGGCGCCGAACCGTGGACCGAGGCCATGCGGGTAGACATCGAACAACGCGTGGACATCGACGCGCTGGACATCTACGGATTGTCCGAGGTTATTGGACCGGGAGTGGCCTGCGAGTGCATCGAGAGCAAAGACGGCCCGGTTATCTGGGAGGATCATTTTTATCCCGAGATCATCGACCCGGAAACCGGAGGAGTCCTCGCCGATGGAGCGCGTGGTGAACTCGTCTTCACGTCGCTGACGAAGCAGGCGCTGCCGGTTATCCGCTATCGAACACGCGATCTGACCACGCTCCTGCCGCCCACGGCGCGATCGATGCGAAGAATGGCCAAGGTCACGGGGCGGACCGACGATATGTTGATTATCCGGGGAGTCAATGTCTTCCCGAGTCAGATCGAGGAGTTGATTCTGGGGCACGCCCATCTGGCGCCCCACTACGTGCTCGAAATCGGCCGCGACGGGCATCTGGACCATCTCACGGTCCGAGTGGAATCCGCTCAGGGCGTGGCGGACCAGCGAGCCATCTGTGAACAGGCAGCGCGCGATCTGCAGCACCGGATCAAGTCCTACGTCGGCGTGACAGCATCTGTGATCGTGGGCGCCCCGGGGACCATCGAGCGGTCGGTCGGCAAAGCCAAGCGCGTGATAGATACGCGCTTGTGAGGTCGGGCCCGTACCTGTTCCGAGCGGAGCCGGCCTGACGGTCGGCGTCGCTCGCCCAGAATAATTGAGGGGCTCATCACGTCAAGTGGCGGTGGCGCTGGGAAGCGGGGCAGCCGCGGGCGTTGCCTCCCCCTCGTTGACGACGCTCAACCGCGTGATCGCGAACAGTAGCAGTCCCCCACCGACGATCTGCATGGGTTGGAGGCGGTCTCCCAGGAATCTCCAGTTCACGACGACGGCGGCCAAGGGAAAGGCCAACTCGCAAATGGTCGCGACCGAAGCCTTCGTCGATTGCAAGCCGTAGTAATAGATCAGCAACGCCACAAAGCCGGCCACGATGGCAATGACGAACACGAACAGCCAGTCTCGTGCCGGCGCCCGTGAAATCTCCTTGAGCGTGCCGAAATAGAGGTTCACGGC
Source organism: Vicinamibacterales bacterium (assembly GCA_051985095.1). GTDB lineage: Bacteria > Acidobacteriota > Vicinamibacteria > Vicinamibacterales > CAVVIG01 > Gp6-AA45. The sequence goes on from JBPYEE010000213.1 coordinate 1,550, forward strand.
ACCAAGAAGCACAAACCCTGAGAGACAGCGGAGGCTCGTCATCACCTGAAAGCTCACCCGGTCGACGACGAGCCGACCAAACACGGTCGACCCTCCCCAGAACACGGCCGCCACCAACGCAAGCGCGACGCCGCGCAGATTTGAGCTCCAGGCCAGCCCGCTGGGCGTGAGCCCCGGGAACGAAATCAGATACGCTCCGAACAGGGCGAGCATCGCCAGCGTCCAGTAGTTTCGAGACGGGCGCTCACCCAGCACGACAGCGGCCAAGGCGATCGCGATGAGTGGCTGCAGCTTCTGCAGGAGAATGGCAACCGTGGAACTCACGTAATGAAAGCTCTGCGTGAACAGCACCGTCGCCAGCGCCGATCCGCCGAACCCAACGAAGAAGACCGACAGCCACTCCTTCCGGGCCATGCGCTTCAATTCTGCGAGGCGCGGCAGGAAGAGTGGCAGCACGCACACCGCGATCAGCAGGTGCTCCATGAAAACAATCGCAGTCGATGACAGCCCGAGCGTCAGCTGCTTTCTGAAGGGCGCCTCCGTCGCCCACAACGTCGCTGCGAGTGTCACGAACCAGGGACCGTGTGTGCCTCGTCGCATCTGTTACGCGCGGAGGGTCGGTTCAGGGGCCAACCCGATCGCAGACCTGGACCCGTTCGGTCTTCGCCGGGCTCTGGAATCGACATTGTGATACGTGATCGTCATCACCTTGCATCAGAAAAAGACAGCCCGCGACATTGCGCGCAGCGATTCCGCCGCCGCACCGCTCGAGCATCTCCGCCGTGTGCTCGTCAAAGGGACGGTGTGCCAGCCCGCTGTGGCCTTTGCCGTCCCGAGACTGATCGCCGACAAGCTATTGTTGGCAGCCGTCGCAGGTGATGGGCGTCAGGCTGAACCTGACACCACGCGCTTGGAAGCGCTCGGCGTGCACCGTTCCTTTCTTCGGCGGCTCGCCCAGGTGAAGGATGAGCGCCGCCGGAAATCTGCTCATCGCTGTCCCGCCTGGCGCCACCGTTCAGCAATGGGGAACATCTCGGGTGCGCAGTTCCAGTACCAGCGGCCGCCCGTGTAGGGCACAAATCCTCTCGGCTCGAAGTTGCAGTGCTCGAGCGGCACCATGATCGGGGGCTCGAGACTGGCCGACCCGTTCGCGCTCTTCTGGATGCGC
>JBPYEE010000214.1:0-7355 GCA_051985095.1 Vicinamibacterales bacterium
ATTAGCGGAAGTTCATTTGAGCGAACGGTTCAGCGGCGATATCGATGGCGAATCAACCGTTCGAGCCCTAGAGATCCGCCGCGCCGATTCATCGGCCAGCCTGATCAGCATGCAACGCTTCACCGGAAAATTGGGGGGACGCGCCGGCACGTTCGTGCTTCAGGGTTCGGAAACCGTCGAGAAGGGCACGATCAAAGCGACGTGGTTTGTCGTCCCAGGGTCCGGAACCGGTGACCTCTTCGGGTTGCGCGGAGAGGGCGGCTTTGAAGGCGCCTTTGGGAAAGGCTCTACTGGAACGCTGGATTACTGGTTCGAATGATCCAGAGATCATAAGAGAGCCGGGGCACGCCGTGCCGCGGACTGCCAGCCACTCGCAGGTATCACCGTCCTCCGCGTTGACGGACGCGGTGCTGGCGAATGTCCCAGAGGCGCGTAGGTTAGCTTCCCTCCTGACTACCCAGCTGCAATTGCTCCCATTCTTCCCGCCCTTCGGAGGAAACACCGGTGCAGCATCCAAGGACCGTAGGCATGGGGCGGATTGCGGCATCGCTGATCCTCGTATCGGCCCTGTCATGCGAGAAGAACGGGCCGGTTACCGCCGCGCGGCGGCAATTGCCTCTCGCCGTCGAGGAGTGCGATCCGGCCGGCTACATCGCTTGCGCGCGAAACGCGGCCATCATTTCGATTCCGATCACCAATACCGGCCTCTCGCTTTCCTACTCGAGTGACGCACGCGTCGGCGGTGGAGGCAGTGCGACCGACGTCGTCGGACTTGGCCTGGGCGGCTGGAGCATCAACGCGGTTCACCGCTACGACCCGAAGAGCGGTGTGCTCTTCCAAGGTGACGGCACGTGGCGTTCGGTGCGCGCTCTTTCACTGCCGTCTGGCGAACATGCGATCCCGAGCTACGACGCCGCCGTGGCGTATGTCTTCGATTCAGCGTGGCACCACATCCGAACAGTCGATGGGCATCTCGGTTCTGTGTTGCTACGAATGGCCTATGATGCCGCCGGGCATCTCGATCGTGTTGATGGGTCGGTCGCCGACGAACCTGTGCATCTTTCTGTGCAGCGGCGATCCGACGGCATCCCCCTGAGTCTCGTTGGCGCGGACGGTGGCACGACGATGCTCGACTTGGACGGCACGGGACGCTTGAGCCAGATAACGGATCCAGCTGATGGAAAAACACTGGTCCGATGGGGATCCAACGGGCGTGTCGTTTCAGTGACGGATCCGCTTGGCGGCGTGACGCGCTACACGTATGACGGCGCCAACGATCTCGCATCCATGACGGATGCGGACAGCGTCGTCACGCAGTTCGAGCGCAAAGACCTCGCCGATGGCTTCGAGCTTCGCGTGTCGACGGCGCTCGGGCGGCACTGGCTGTATCGCGCCGAGGCCGTCGGTGCAGCGATTCGCCGCACGGCGATTGGTCCTGATGGGTTGACCAACGCCGAGGCGATCGATCCGAACGGTGCGCGCACTCTGACCATGCCCGACGGCACGGTGTTCACCATCGGCGCGCTCGCCGGACCCGCCTGGGGGATGACGGCGCCTGTACTCACCCCGATCGTGGAGAAGCGATCCGATGGGGTGGTGTCGCGGAGGGAAGAAAAAGACTCTCTGCAGCCACAGCACGGGGTACCGTATGCCGTGACGGGGTCGATCACGACAACGATCAACGGACACGCCTGGATCCAGACGTTCGATCCCGACGCCCGCGTGACGACGCTGACCGACCCCATGGGACGGCGGACAACGTCGACGTACGACGCTGCCGGCCATACGCTCCGCCAATCAGCACCTGGCACACCGACGGTGTCGTTCGTATACGGCGGCGAGGGCCGACTCGCCAGCCAAACGGTCGGAGTGGGTCCGCTGGCGCAAACGACCGATTACAAGTACGACCCCTCGACGGGACAAATCCTGACGACACGCGCTGATCGGACGGTCGAGTCCACGCACTTCGATAGAGCGGGTCGGACGGTCAGTACGTCAGCGGGCGACGGATCGATGACCCTCGCCATGCATAATGCCGCTGGCCGTCTCACGCTGCTCATGCCGCCAGCTGGCGTGGCGTTCGTGCTGGGCACCAGCTTGGCGGGACGACCTACCGCCTTCGTCCCGCCGGCAACTGCCATCGACTCGTCGGTCGAGATCACGTCGTACGATCGCGACGGGGCGGTGGCCGCCGTGTCTGGCCTCGGTAATCGCGCGGTGCACGTCGTGCGAGACCGGGCGCGGCGGCTCATCGGCCTGACGTTCAACGAAGGATCGCGCGCCTTCTCATACGACCCGCACTCTGGATTCGTGGCGCAAGCGAGCGATCCGAGCGGCGTAACGATCACATACGGATACGCGGGGAATACGCTCAGCCGCCTCGCCTGGTCAGGACCCGTCACCGGTTCAGTCGTCGACAGCCTGGACGCCGACGGGCGCATCGCCGCCGAGCTGGTCGACGCGACGAGCGCCGTACGCTTCACCTACGATGCATCGGGCGATCTCACAAGCGTCGGTCCACTTTCGTTCGTGCGTGACCCAACGAGCGGTCTGGTGACCCGTACCGCGATCGGCGGAGTACAGACCAGCGAGCAGTACGACGCCAACGCACGGCTCATCCAGGTCACTACCGTTGTTGCCGGCAAGCCGCTGCTCGAGCAGCGCTATACCCGTGATGCGCTGGACCGCGTCACGGGCGTCACGGAAACGGCGAATGGGACGACCGTGACGACGGCCTACTCGTACGACCGCGCAGGCCGTCTGGCGACAGTCCGCATCAACGGTCGGCTCGTGGAGACCAACGTGTACGACAACGCGGGCAATCGCACCAGCGTCGCAAGGCCGGACGGGACGATCCGAGCGACCTACGATGCCCGCGATCAGGCGCTGAGCTGGGGGACGCTTCGCTATAGCTGGGCCTCTGACGGGAGCCTCCAGCGGCAAACTGACGGGCGACGTACGGTATCGCTCAGTTACGATGATTTCGGCGCGCTGCGCGGAGCGACTCTACCCGACGGCGGCGTGATCACGTATCTGATCGACGCCGAAGGACGCCGAATCGGCCGCGCTGTCGCGGGCAGACTCGTGGCCGGATACCTGTACCGGGCCGACGGCTTAATCGCGGCGGAAATCGACTCGGCCGGAGCTGTGATCGGCCGATTCGCGTACGACGATGATGGCCATATCGCTCTTGTCGAACGCGGCGGGGTGGTGTATCGCGTAGTGACAGACGCGATCGGCAGTCCGCGTCTGGTCATCGAATCCCGCAGTGGGACGGTCGCTGACGACATCGCCTACGATGCCTGGGGAACCGTGACACGGGAGACCACCCCGGGTTTCCTGCCGATCGGGTTCGCCGGTGGCTTGCGGGACCGCTCGACCGGTCTGCTTCGATTCGGGTCGCGTGACTACGACCCCGTCACTGGCCGGTGGACGGCTGCCGACCCGATGCGATTCGACGCGGGTGATGCAAACTTGTACCGGTACGCGGCGAGTGACCCGATCAATAACGTCGATCCGACAGGTCTGAAGGGCGGCGGCAAGGGTGGTAACAACCCTCCGCCCACGCCGAAACCACCGAGTACAGGGAATCCGCCGAACCCTGGGAATCCACCGAATTCCGGCAACCCGCCGACTCCGCCGCCCAACCCATCCCCGGGCGGCACGTGGAGGTGCGATTCGCCGAACGGCGGGTGCGGTGGTCCTGGACGTGGCAACCCCTGGGGCTGCACGATGGGTTCGTGTGGAAGCAATAACAACCATTTTTGGTGCAAGGCCCAGTTGTGCCAGGGGCCCGGCGGCGATCTTTGCATTGCCCCCGCAGGGTCCCAGTGCTCGTGGGGAGAACCGCATTTCCGAACCGGTGGGGCGTCCCTGGACTTTCAAGCGTCGGGAGAATTTCTGGCCGCCACGTCGCCGGACGGAAAATTCGCCGTGCAGGTCAGACAGCAGCCGTTATCGGCCGGAGCCCAAGTCGCCCTCAACAGCGCGGTCGCCGCTAACGTGAACGGCGACCGAATCGGTGTCTATACGAAGGAACCGGCGTTCCTGATGATCAACGGTGCGCCGGTGAACGCCGAGGACTTCGAAGGACGGTTGCCACACGGCGGGACGATCTCCCGTCATGGGGCGACTCTTAACGTCGAGTGGCCGGACGGGAGTCGGCTGACCGTTATTCGCACGGGCGCAATGCTGAATTACGGCATTTTGCCGAGCGCGGGGATCGCGCCCGCCGTGCGGGGCCTGCTGCCCAATGCGGACAGCAGTCGGTGGCATGCACTCATCAGCCGCGACGGCGCATCGCTCGGCTTCGCCGACCCTGCCTTTTCGACCAAGCTCTATCAGCAGTTCGGGAAGAGCTGGCGCATCAAACAGTCCGAGTCGCTCTTCCACTACTGGCCGGGCGAAAGCACGGCGACGTTCACCGATCCGAGCTTCCCGACGAAGCCAGTCTCCGCCGACTCGCTTTCACCCGCGACGCGAGCACGCGCCGAATCCATTTGCCGGGCCGTCGGCGTACAGACCGAACCGACGCTGGACGCTTGCATTCTCGATGTCGGGGTGACCGGGACTCCGGCAATGGCCGCCGCATCGGTTGCCGCGGGAGGAACCTCACCGCTCTCAGTCGCAACAGCCGTTCAGGTCAGTGCTGCTCCATCTCCCGTGGTTCCATCATCGTCAGGTCCGGACGCCTATGCCATCAAGATCGGGGACACCGTTTCGCCGGATCGTCCGGGTCCTGGCGCCGGTGTCATCGCCCGACCCGGGCAGCGACAGACGTACACGTTCGAAGGGCGTGCGGGCGACATCATTTATGTGCAAGTCAGTCCCTGCCAGGACAAAAGCGTCGCGTTTGACTTGCGCGACCCGACGAACCGAAACGTGGGAGGCCGGATCGGTTGCGGTGATTTCGGGCCCATCAGCCTGGCGGCTGCCGGCGTCTACCGGCTGGCCGTGACGTCCGATCATGACACCGCACGATACACGTTCACGCTGCATGCGGTGACGTTCGATACGTACGCGATCAAGATTGGAGATACGGTTTCGCCGAATCGCCCGGCTGTTGGCGCTGGGATCATCGCGCAGCCCGGGGAACGGCAGTCGTACTCTTTCGGCGCTCGATCCGGGGACATCATCTACGTGCAGGCAGGCCGCTGCGAGGGGCCATCGATCACCTTTGATGTTGTCGATCGGTCGAAGAAGTATGTCGGCGGCAAAATCGGCTGTGGCGATTTCGGGCCGATTACGCTGCCGGCGACCGGCACGTATCAGATTCTCGTTCGCTCGGAGCCGAGCACCGTCCGATTCACGTTCGTTCTCCGTGCGACGACTTTCGATCGCTACGCGATCAACATCGGCGATTCGGTGTCGCCCGATCATCCAGTTTCTGGCGCTGGCATCATCTCCAAACTTGGCGAGCGACAGTCCTACGCGGTTCAGGCGAAGGCCCGGCAAACAGTCTACCTCGGCATTGGCCCCTGCCAGGGCACGTATCTCACGATGGACATCTTTGCGCCTGACGACAAGCTCGCGGGCACCAAGTTCGGCTGCGACGACAGAGGTCGAACGCAGTTCGCCACAGCCGGCACGTACCATCTCGTTTTCAGGACTGACAGTACGGTACGATACGCGTTTTTTCTGCACCCGATTCCACCAGACCAGCACTTCGACGTACGCCTCCCGGCCACGGTGTCTCCTGACGTGCCGATTCGTGGAACCGGCCGCATTGCCGCGCAGGGCGGGGCACAGCTATACGATTTCAGTGCGCCGGCTGGCATGGTCGTCCACCTGGAAGGGAACTGCAGTTCGCCGTGTCCCAAGCTGCGCGCCCGCATAGCGAGAGTTGGTGACAGCACCGATGCCGGCTTCGGTGATCTCACGATCATGAAGGCCGATTGGCCGTTGCCGCCGGGCAACAGATATACGGTCGAGGTGCGATCGGCGGGTTACGTCGGCAGTTACGGTTTCAAGGCCTCGATAGCGGCGCCCAAGCGGCCGTGATTGGCTCGCGCTAGTAAGTCGCCGGCACGGTCACGCGATTGATCGGTGGCGGCCGCGGCGTGCGCTCAACCGGGTGCTGCTGCAAGAGCTTCAATGCTTCCGCCACCGCGCGCTCGAGCTGCGGGTCGTGACCCTTGATCACGTCCGCCGGCGTATTCTCCACCTCGACATCGGGTGAGATGCCTTCGTTCTCGATCGCCCACTTCCCCTGCGGGTTGTAGAATGCCAGATCGGGCACCGATATCCCGCCGCCATCGATCACCGGCGGCACGCCGAGGGTGCCCACCAACCCGCCCCATGTCCGTGTGCCGACGAGGAGACCAATCTTCGCAGCTCGGAAGTAGTACGGCAGTGCGTCGCCGCCTGAACCCGCCGACTCGTTGATGACCAGCACCTTGGGCCCGGGCATGCCCATCATCGGCACGGTGATGGTGTGTCCCGCACGACGCGCAAAGTACCCCACGAAAACGCGATCCAGTTGGTCAACGATGTAATCGGCAATCTCGCCGCCTTGATTGTACCGCTCATCGATGATCGCGCCGTCCTTGCCCTGCTGCGGGTAGAAATACCGCCTGAATGCCGTATAGCCGGCGCCAGCGGTGTTGGGCAGCCACACGTACGCCAAACGCCCGCTCGACAGCTTGTCGACCAATCGTCGGTTGCCATCAATCCATGCCTGCGTCCTCAGTCCCTCGTCGTCGGGGACGGGCACGACCGTCACCAACCACGAGCCAGCGACTGTAGGGGCGCTGTTCACACGAATGGTGGTGTGCTTGCCGGCGGTACCCACGAAGAGGCTGTACAAATTGGTCGGTGCTGCCAGCGGTCGGCCGTTCACCTCGAGGATGTAATCGCCCTCGGCCACTCGGAGACCGGGCGCGCTGAGCGGCGCGTGCAGCTGCGGATTCCAAGCACCCGCGGTGTAGATGTGTACAATGCGGTAGTACCCGTTCGCCTGCGTGTAGTCAGCGCCCAGGAGTCCCACGGAGACATGGGCCGTGTCGGGTACATCGCCCTCGCCCCCCAGGTATGAGTGCCCGACCGTGAGCTCGCCACCGACTTGGGCGATCAGATATCCGAGATCGGCGCGGTGCGCGACGTACGGGACCATCGGGCTGTACTTGTCGTAGATCGCCTGCCAGTTGTTGCCGTGCATCTTGGGATCGTAGAAAAACTGACGTTGCGTCCGCCACGACTCCCGAAAGATCTCTGCCCATTCGGCCCGAGGATCGATGACCGTTTCCAACTGATCGACGTCGAGGTTGCCGTCGCCGACCTTCGCCGGATGGTCGGTCGGGACAATGCCCCAGTGATTTCCAGGCGCTTGATAGAGCAGCTTCTTCCTGTCAGCCGAC
>JBPYEE010000215.1:0-5539 GCA_051985095.1 Vicinamibacterales bacterium
GGAGGAGCGCGAGGTTGCTCATCGACTGCTGGAAGACCTTGGCCTGACCCTCGAAGCTGGTGGTGATGTTCGGCGGCAGCAGACGATCGGCCACCAGCTTGACGTGCCCCGTCGCAGCGCCGAGCGAGACTCCCGGCCGCAACCCGAATGAAATCGAAACCGACGGCAGCTGGCCTGAATGGTTAATCGATTGGGGACCGACCGTCTCTTTGAAGTCGACCACCGATTCGAGCGGCACCAGGCCGCCGTTTGGCGCCTTGAACGCAACCTTCTCGAGCGAGTCTGCCTGCGTCTGGTATTTTGGATCGAGCTCGAGCAGCACGCGGTACTGGGCGGTCGACCCGTAGATTGTCGACGACCACTTGGGCCCCAGCCCGTCGTACAGGGCGTTCTGGACCTGCGTCGCGTTCAGACCGACGGCCGCGGTCTTGTCGCGGTTGATCACCAGGTTGATGCGCGGACTCTTCATCTCCATGTCATTGGAGACGTCCTGGACTTCCCACACTTCAGCCTCGATCGCCGCCTGCAGCTGCGGACCCCAATCGTACAGGTCGTCGGTGTTCATCGACTGCATCATGAGGCTGTAGTTCTGATTGCCCATCCGCCCGCCGATGTTCAACGACGGGGGCAGCCCGACGAATCCGCGATAGCCGGGGAAGCGCAGGAGCAGCGGACGGATCTGCTGTGCGATCTGTTGCGCGGTGGTCTTGCGACGGCGGCGCGGCACCAACTGCACGTTGATGCGGCTGTTGTTTACGCTGCCCCCGTTGCCGCCACCCGGGCCACCGCCCACGCTCGCCATGAACGAATCGACGTCCGGATTACGGATGATGATGTCGGAAACTTGCTGCGTCCACTTCGCCATGTCGTCGAATGCCGTGCCCTGCGCGGCCAGCAGATTGACGAACAGCGAATCGTTGTCCTGATCCGGAATGAACCCGGTCGGGATGACCTGGAACATGTGCAGCGTCGCCCAGAGAACGGCGACGAAGATGGTCAGCATGACGGGGCGGTGTCGCAGGACGAACCGCAGACTCCAGTCGTAACCGTGGAGCAGGGTGTCGAACGCGCGATCCATCAGCCCGGCAAACCCTTTCTTGCTGTGCACCACGCGCAGAAACCGGCTGCAGAGCATCGGCGTGAGGGTGACCGACACGATGCCCGAGATCAGAATCGCCGTCGTGATGGTGACGGCGAACTCGCGGAACAGACGGCCGAGAATGCCGCTCATGAACAGGATCGGGATGAAAACCGCTGCCAGCGAGATCGTCATCGACAAAATCGTGAAGGCAATCTCCTTTGATCCGTTGAGCGCGGCCTGGAGCGGTTTCTCTCCCGACTCCATATGGCGCACGATGTTTTCGAGCATCACGATCGCGTCGTCCACCACGAACCCGATGGACAGGATCAGGGCCATCATCGACAGATTGTTGAGGCTGAAGTTCAGCATCTGCATGACGGCGAACGTGCCGAGGATCGAAAAGGGCAGCGCCAGGGCGGGAATCAGCGTCGCCGAACCGTTGTGCAGGAAGAGAAAGATCACGCCGACGACGAGCAGCAGCGTGACGAGCATCGTCGTCTGGATGTCGTGGAACGCCTCGCGGATGGTCCTGGAGCGATCCTGCCGCGGGGTCAGGTGCGCGGACGGCGGAATCTGCGATTCAAACGACGGCAGCAGGTTCCGGACGGCGTCGGTGACCTGGATCGTGTTGCTGCCCGGCTGCCGCATCACCATCAGCATGATCGAGCGCTGAATGCGTGGGGTGCCGTCGGCGGTTTTCGTGTAGAACCAGTTGCCGTTGAAGACGTTCTCGACGCTGTCGCGGACCGTGGCCACCTGATCCAGGCGGACCGGCGCGCCATTGCGATACGAGACAACAACGGGCTTGTAGGCGTCCGCGTTCATCAGCTGGCCGGATGCCGTGATGTTGAACGTGGAGTGCGGTCCGAACAGTTGCCCCGTCGGCAGATTGACGTTCCAGTTGCTCAGCGCACTGTCGATTTCGTTGATGCCGATGTGCTGTGCGTGCAGCTTTTCCGGGTCGATCTGGACGCGGACGGCGTACTTGGCCGCGCCCTGCACGTTGACCTGCGACACGCCGCTCACCATCGAGATGCGGGGGGCGATCATCGTCTCGGCGTAATCGTCCAGCGTCGAGAGCGGCAGCGTGTTCGACGTCAGATTGATCGTGATGATCGGCTGATCGTTCGGATTGTTCTTGCGAAACGAGGGCGGCGACGGCATTCCCGCCGGCAGGAGCGGCATGACCGCGGCGATCGCCGTCTGGACGTCGACCGTCGCGCTGTCGATGTTGCGATCGAGGTCGAACTGAAGCGTGACGCCGGTGCTGCCCGAACTGCTGCGCGACACCATCGAGTCGAGGCCGGCAATCGTGGTGAACTGCCGCTCGAGCGGGCTGGCTACCGAGGAGGCCATCGTGCCCGGGTCGCCGCCAGGCAGGCCGGCGTTGACGTTCAGGGTGGGATAGTCGACCTGGGGCAGATCGCTGACCGGCAGCGCCCGGTACGCGATTACGCCGAACATCGCGATCGCCAGCATCAACAGGCTGGTCGCGATCGGTCGGCGAATGAAGACTTCCGAGATGTTCACGTCAGCTGCGACTTCCGCCGCCTGGAGTGCCGCCTGACCCGCCGCTGCGGCCGCGGCCGCCCCGCCCGCCGCGTCCCGGTCCATTCAGATCGGTGGTGACACGCGCGCCCGGTTCCAGCCGAAGTTGTCCCTCGGTGACGATCGTTTCGCCGGGGGTCAACCCCTTCTCAACCACTGTGTCCTGATCGACGCGCTGGCCAATCGTCACCGTCCGCTGTTCGACGGTCGAATCCTGCTTCACCACGAACACGTACTGCCCGTCCTGGCCCGTCTGGACGGCCTGCGAAGGCACGACGACCGCGTTGGGAATCGTGGTGAGGCGCAGCGAAACGCGTGCGAACTGACCTGGCCAGAGGCGGCGATCGGGATTATCGAATGTCGCCTTCAGTTTAATCGTGTCGGTTGTCACGTCGACGGCGTTGTCGACAAATGTCAGGTGGCCGGTCGCCGGCAGTGCCTCGGCGTCCTGCGGAATCGCGGTCACGAGCAGCCGGTTGTCGCTCATGTGCTTCTTCACCGTCGGCAAGTGAACCGCCGGAACGGTGAAGGTGACGTACACCGGTTGTACCTGCGCGATCGTCATGAGCTCCGTCGTGTTCGCGGTGACGAGGTTCCCCGTTTTCACGCTCAGATTGCCCGTGCGTCCGTCGATCGGCGACTTGATCACGCAGTATTCCAATTGCACGCGGGCGGTCTCGACGGCTGCCTGCTGCGCGTCGAGCTGCGCCTTGGCGCTGGCGACGTTCGCCTTGTCCGCGTCGACGAGGGCGCGAGCGGCGTCGGACTGCGACCGCACTTGTTCGGCCGCATCCTTTGACAGAATGCCACGCTGCTGCAGCTGGCCCTGTCGCTCGGCAGTGAGCTGCATGTACTCGGCGTTGGCGGCGTCACGATTGAGCTGCGCTTCCGCCTGCGCCAGCAGGGCCTTGTCGCGGATGAGCATGGCGTCGGCCGATTGCAGCGCCGCCTCGAACGGGCGACGGTCAATGTCGAACAACGTCTGACCCTTTTTGACGTAGTCGCCTTCGCTGATGTAGGCCTTCTCGAGCTGGCCGGTCACCTGCGCGCGGACCGAGATCGAGTTGTAGGCCTCGACGTTTCCAATCGCGGCAATGTCGACAGGAACGTCTTTCTGCGTGACTTTGGCGACCACGACCGGGGCTGGCCCGCCGTCGCCTCGCCCGCCGCGGCCGCCGCGACCTCCACGGCCGCCACCCGCGCTGTTCGTGCCAGCGGCGGACGTATCGCTGCCGCAGCCGACCGTCGACCAGATCGCGACGAGGCACACACAAAAGAGAACAAGGACGCGTTTCAACACTGACGTAGGCTCCAGGAGTCCGAACGGCGAATTTTTAGGGGGACAGGTTCCCCACACTGCATAAGGAAACCTCCCCCCCTACTGCATCAAGATACGGGGCTTGCTGTCACACTATTTACAAAGAATTCGTCATTTAATGTCTCTTTATGCTCCCATTATCTGCACGGAGCAGCGGTGACCCGCTCGGGGGGAACAGGCTGCTCGCCGGTGAGTCACAGGCCAGGAAGACACGCGGATACCGGCACTTACGGTCTGTTTGAGGTGGCGTCAGCTCTTGGCGGCTCTGAGGATCGCTTCCATATGGGATAGGTACTTCTCAAACGCCCGGCGACCCGCCGCCGTGAGGCGATATTCGGTTCGCGGCGTTCGGCCGTTGAACCCCTTGTCGCACGCGATGTAGTCGGCTTCCTCGAGCTTGCGGGCGTGGACGCTGAGGTTACCGTCCGTCGTCTGCAACAGCTGCTTCAAAGCCGTGAACGACAATCGGTCGCTGACGGCGAGGGCGGAGACGATGCCAAGCCGCAGGCGCTCGTGGATCAGCCGGTCCAAGGCGAGCGGACTCTTTTTGGCGACGCCCTCGGACCTCGCCGTTCGAACGTCTGATTTGCGTGCAGTCGTCGACCTAGCCACCGTATCTCCTCGCGATGATGAAACCGAACGCCATGTGCAGCCCGCCGAAACCGGCCGCCAGCAGCCAGTGCCCCCAGGCGGGCGGCGCCGCGAGGGCAAGGGTGCCGACCGCCATGAAGAGGATCCCCATCACTGGCACGATCCGGATGGAATGGGTGCCGCCGGAGGCGATCGCCGTCCCGTAGAGCAGCAGCCAGCAGCCGGGCAGTCGCGTTGACAGTTCGAGCGAGGCGAACACCGGCGTCAGAATCATCCCCGCGACGAGCGGGGGCACGTAGGCGAGCGCAAACCGAAAGGCTGGCGCCGCCGTCGACAGCGGGGTACCGGTGCGGCGCGCCTTCAGCACCATGGTCGCGAGGCCGATTGTGGCGGCCACGGTGGCCTCGCCGAGCCAGATGGCCAGCCATCGCGCCGAATTGTCGGGCGGCCCGCTAATCACGGCCGTCCCCGCCGCCGTGATCCCGATCGCGACACCGCCCCAACCCGGGATCGCCGTAAACTCCGCCGCGCGCGACATCGCGTCGCGGATGTAGCGCAGATTCTCCATCGCGTAGGCGTGGAGCGGTTCGGGCATCGGTGTGCTTTATAGCACAGAGGCTACGGGTTCGGAGCGACGACGCGAGTCAGGCTGAGAACCGTTCGAAGGAGCGTCGCCGGGTCGATCGGTTTGGCGATGTGCAGCTGAAAACCGGCGCCTAGCGCCTTGGCGCGGTCCTCCGACCGGGCATACGCCGTCAACGCAACGGCGGGAATCGTTCGAATCGCGATGTTGTCGCTGTGCCGGATCCGCTCAATCAGCTCGAACCCGTCCATCTGCGGCATGGCGAGATCGGCGACGATCACCGCGGGCGACGCAGCTTCGATCGTGTCGAGCGCCGCCGAGGCAGAATCGGCGATCGCCGCCTGCGCGCCGGCCGACTCGAGAATGTCGCGCACCATCATCAACGCATCACGGTCGTCATCGACGACCAGCACGCGCA
>JBPYEE010000216.1:0-4202 GCA_051985095.1 Vicinamibacterales bacterium
CCTCGAACGCGTCGAGTTGCTGCTCCGTCTGGAGACCGTGTTCGGCGTCCGTCTGCCAGATGCGGTGATGGCGGACGCCGCGACTCCGAGAGATCTGGTTGCGGCCATCCTGCAGGCTGCTCCCGCGACGGCCGAACAGATCCCGTCGCGCGCTGACGAGGCCTCGTCCGCGTCGATTGCGGTGCCTGTCGCCGCGCGTTCGCTGGTCGATGTCGTGCAATGGCATGCGGAACGAGCCCCGGATCGCATCCACGTCCACCTGCGAAACGATGACGGAACCGAAACGCCGATCACCTATGGCCAACTCCTTGCGGCCGCGACGGCGATCGGCGGCAGCCTGCGTAGCTTCGGCGTCGGCCCGGGCGACCGCGTCGCGCTCATGCTCCGGACTGAGCGCGCTTTTTTTGAGACGTTCATGGGCACCCTGCTCATCGGCGCCGTCCCTGTTCCACTGTATCCACCCCTTCGCGCGGAGGACCTGGTGGCGTACGCCCAGCGGCAGCAGGCGATTCTGGCCAACGCCGACGCGCGCGTGCTGGTGACGTTTGCCGAAGCCGAACGAATGGCCGCGCTCTTGCGCGCCCGCGTGCCGGCGCTCGACCGAGTCACGACCCCGGAACAGCTGTCGAGGGCGGGCCCCCAGCCAAACCGGGCGAGGCCGGCGCCTGAGGATCCCGCGCTCATCCAGTACACCTCGGGCAGTACGGGCCATCCGAAGGGGGTGGTCCTGTCGCACGCGAACCTTCTCGCCAACGTCCGGGCGATCGGGGCGGCGCTTGACATCGGCCCTGCCGATGTCGCGGTGAGCTGGCTCCCCCTCTATCACGACATGGGGCTCATCGGCCTGTGGCTTGGCGCGCTGTACCTCGGCGTGCCGGTCGCCATCATGTCGCCCCTTGCGTTTCTCTCGCGGCCATCCCGCTGGCTGCACGCGATTCACGCGCACCGGGGCACGATTTCCGCCGCACCCAACTTTGCGTTCGACCTATGCGCCGCCAGAATTACCGACGAAGAACTGCAGGGGCTCGACCTTCGCAGCTGGCGCGTGGCCATCAACGGTTCCGAAGCGGTGAATCCCGACACCATCGATCGATTCGTGCGCCGCTTCGCACCCTATGGCTTCAGTGTCGGCGCCATGTGCCCGGCGTACGGACTTGCGGAATGCTCCGTGGCGTTGACGCTCAGCGCCGTCGAACGGCCTCCCCGCATCGACTGCGTGGCTCGGACGGCGTTCGAGCACGTGCGGGAGGTCCGTCCCGCCACGCCCGATGATGCGCGGCCGTTGCGCTTCGTCTCGTGCGGTCGGACGGTTGTCGGCCATGAGGTGCGAATCGTCGATCGGGCCGGCCGCCTGGTGGGCGACCGCGTCGAAGGCCGGGTCCAATTCCACGGTCCGTCGGTGACCCGTGGCTACTTTCGAAACGCCGAGGCGACGGCGGCAGTCAGTCACGACGGCTGGATGGATTCCGGCGACCTCGGTTACAGGGCCGACGGCGAGCTGTTCATCACCGGTCGCGAGAAGGATCTCATCATTCAGGGCGGCCGGAACATCTGCGCCGAGGAGGTCGAAGCCATCGTCGCTGCTGTGCCCGGCATCCGACCGAGCTCGGTGGCGGCGTTCGGCGTCGCCGACAGCGTGCGGGGCACCGAACGCCTGGTGGTCGTCGCCGAAACCCGCGAACGCAGTACGCCACGCCGTACGGCGCTGCAACGAGCCGTCCGCCAGCAACTCCTCGACGCTCTCGGACAGCCACCCGATGTCATCGTGCTGACCGACCCACACACGGTCCTCAAGACGTCCAGCGGCAAGATTCGCCGGAGCGACATGCGGCACGTGTACTTGAGTGGCACGATTGGACGGCGCCGCTCGTGGGTCGGCGCGCGGGCGCATCTGGTCGGCGCCGCGGCGCTCGGGTGGTCTCAACGCGCGATGGCGCGATTTCGGGATGTGCTCTTCACCGCCTGGGTAACGGTCGTCCTGCTCGTCTCGGTCCCGATCCTGTGGCTGTACCTGGCTGTTCGACAGCCGGGCCGTCACGCTGACCGCGCGGCAAAGCGTTGGTCGCGTGTTGTTCTCACCGCGTGCGGGCTACGGCCGCACGTCGTCGGGATCGAGCACCTCGGCGGGCTGTCCTCCGCCATCCTCGTCGCCAATCACGCCAGCTACATCGATCCGATCGTGCTCATGGCGTCGGTGCCGGTCGACTTTCGTTTCGTTGCGAAAGGCACGTTGACCGCGTATCCGGTGATCGGCACCATCATACGGAGGGCTGAACATCTCACGATCGACCGGGCCGCCGTCGACCATCGACTCGCCGGCGCGGACGACGTCGAACGGAGTCTGAACGCCGGCAACCGTCTCATCGTATTTCCCGAGGGAACGTTTGCGCGCGCGCCCGGCTTGCTCCCCTTTCGGCTGGGCGCATTCCGCGCCGCGGTCGACGTCGGTCGACCGGTGGTCCCGGTGACGCTGGCCGGCACGCGGTCTGTGTTGCCCGACGGCGCGTGGATGCTTCGGCACGCGCCGATCAGTGTGACGATCGGCGCGCCGATCGCCCCGCAGGCGCACGGGTGGCCCGAAATGGTTCGCCTCCGGGACGCGGCCTTCAACGAGATCGCACGGACCTGTCGCGAATCGGCGCGCTGATCACGTCGGGGACGACGTTGTGAGGGATCCGGTTCGCCTGTGCAGAAACCATCGATCGAGCACCAGGTGCCGGACGAACCATTGGCTGTCCAGCAGCCGCGCCGCAACGGCTTGTGCGAGACCAGGCGGCACGAGAGCCGACATCCAGTCTCCGACCGCGCCGACGCCGAACCGGCTCTGGATGCACTCGACATAAGGCTTCAGGCGGTCGCGCGTGTAACAGCCGTCGCAGGCGGCGATGGTCGACGCGGCGAGCAGCCCGGATTCGACGGCCGGCCGGATGCCTTCACCGCTCTGGGCATACGCGAGGCCGGCCGAATCACCGATCAACACGACGCCATCGTCGACCACATGGCGCGGCGAGGAGCTGGCGAGCAAGTACGCGTGGCCGTGCCACTGCCAGGAGCGGGTTGGCGGCACTTTTCGCCGAGCCTTGAGAACGGCCACCAGCTGCGCCGCGGCCTTCGGCAGGCCGCGGGCATCGACGCGGCCGAGGCCGACGTTGACATGCCGCTGCTTTCGGAAACACCAGCTGTACCCCGCGAGATCGCGATCGAAGTAGAGCTCGGGTTTCTCGGGCTCCACCGAAGACGCGATCGCGTCAGCATCGAGCTCAAACTCCGCTTCCTGGGCGGCGACCAGCGGCGCGCGCCGAGCGGCGCCGTTGAGCAGCCGGCCGACGGGACAGAAGTGTCCGCCCGCTCCGACCAGGACGGCCGCCGAGACCGAGTCGTTCACGATCCATCGCCCTCCGTCACGACGAATCGCCGAGACCGCCGCCCCGAGCATCAGGCGTGCACCGGAGCGATGCAGCAGGTAGTGATCGAACTCGCATCGTCGAATGCCGAAGCTGACCGGCCGTTCGTACGCAACGTCGACGAGCGCTTCGCTGTCAGCCAGTCCGACTCGAAAGCCGGTGATCCGCTGAAACGTTCGGCTCCCTTCGTAATCGGCGACGTCGAGATCAAGCTCCTCGACGACCTGCGGCGTGATCCACCCCGCGCACACCTTGTCGCGCGGAAACGTCGCCTTATCGATGACCGCCACATCGATGCCGGCCTGCCGCAGTTTCCAGGCACACGTCGAACCGGCCGGGCCGCCGCCAACGATCAGGACCTCGCATCGCTCCATCGGCGGATTCCCCGGGACAGTGCTACCCGTTGACGCGCGTCCATGGCACGGCGTTGCTGTTGCCGCGCACGAAGACCACCTGAAAGAGCTGCATGGATCCGGTGGAGAACGCTGCCTCGGAGCCGGCGAGATACAGCTGCCAGGCCCGCACGAACCTGTCGTCGAACATCGTCGAGACCTGGTTGCGGGCCGCGTCGAAGCGCCGCCGCCAGTGTTCGAGGGTTTTCGCATAGTGGAGGCGCAAGTTCTCCACGTCGAGCACGGAGAAGCCGTGCGGCTCGAGTATCTCTTCGAAGACCTCATGCAGGGTCGGCGCATACGCGCCAGGAAAGATCCGCTTTCGAATCCACGCGTTGAGCAGGGAGGGCTGATTGCGGCCGATGAAGTGCAGGAGCGCCCGTCCCTGCGGCTTCAGGGAACGATC
>JBPYEE010000217.1:0-7458 GCA_051985095.1 Vicinamibacterales bacterium
CCGGGCGGGGGGCGTCAACTCGCACATCCGCGCCCAAGCGCGGGCACTTCGGGAACGCGGCCATTATGTACGCGTCTTCGGTGCCTCCTCGGCGCCGCTCGGTGATGGGGAGCGGACACTGAGCGGCTGCGTGTGGATTGTCATTGGAGGGACGGAAACGCCGATCGGCTTTGATCCACGGGCGTGGTGGCGTGTCAGACGGTTGTTTGAACGCGAGCGCTTCGATGTGGTGCATATCCACGAGCCGTTGATGCCGCTCGTGCCGTGGTGCGCGGTCTGGCGGGCGGATCAGCCCATCGCGGCGACTTTTCATACGCATCGGGAGCACGGTCACAGGTTCTACGCGGCCTATCGTCAGCTGCTGGCGCCACTCATGAACCGGATCTCCGTGCGGATTGCGGTATCGGATGCCGCGCGGCGAACCGTCGAAGCACACTTTCCAGGCGACTACGTGGTCATCCCCAATGGCATCGACGTCGGCCGTTTTCGGCCGCCGATGGCACGGCCCGCTCAGATGCAACCGGCGCGCCGATACGTGTTGTTTGTCGGCCGGCTGGAGCCACGCAAAGGCGTCGCGTATCTGATCGACGCCATGGCGGCTGTCCAACACCGGATTCCCGACGCGCGGCTCATCATCGTGGGCGAGGGACCAGACCGCCAGGCACTCGAGCGGCATGCCCGGGACGCGAACGTCGACGTCGAATTCACGCGCCAACTCGAAGACGACTGCCTGCCGGCGTACTATCAGGCGGCCGACGTCGTGTGCTGTCCATCCACACATGACGAAAGCTTCGGGATTGTGCTGCTCGAAGCTATGGCTGCGGGGCGCCCCGTCGTGGCGTCGCAGATCAACGGCTTCCTCGAGCTCGTTGGTGAGCCACACGCAGGGGTTTTACTCGTGCCGCCGTCGAACTCCGAGGCCTTGGCGCGCGAGCTTGTCGCGCTGCTCGAGGACCCACCGCGTCGCGAACGCCTCGGGGCCGCCGGCCGGGCGTTTGCCGCCCGGTTCGACTGGAGTGCTATCGCTCAGGCACTCGAGGCCGAGTATCTGAGACTGCTGGACGGAATGGCAACGTCGGGGCGGAAGGAGTACGGCAGCTCCGGGTTGAACACCAGCGACGCATCCGACAAATTCGAGCGGCCTTTGATGAGATAGTCGGTCGATGCAAGCAGCAGGCTGTCGACGATCGCGGACTTGCCTTTGTCATAGCCGGACGCGTCATGTGATCGATCGAGGTGGACCGGACCGCCACCCGCCTTGGCGCGTGGCACGTCAAGCGCAACCACGCAGCCGGGGAACTCCCCCCGAACAAACTGCAGGAATGATGCCTCGTCGGTCGCAACGAACACCTGGTAGCGCGACGCCCGGTTGGCGGACATGACTCGACGGATTTCGTTGCAGTACACGCGGTACGGTACGCGTCCGGTGCGATAGTGCGTCAACGCGCCCGTCAACCCATGCGTGGAATCAGTACCGCGATAGTGGACGCCGATGATCAGCGCCTGCGGATCGAACAGCGTATGCGCCAGGCTCGTCGCCTCGTCGCAAATCTCCGGCCGGAGGCGCACCTGGGTGTCGACCAGACGGTGGAGCGCCTGACGGTCGATACCCCAGGTCATCGGGTAGAAATACGGCGTCGCGCCCTGGACGACGTCTGAAAAACCGCCGTACCGGCCGTATTTGGTCAGAATGCGATTCAGATGCAGCTCATGACCCGGTCGGTGCACGTCGGCAGTGAGCGGGATCAGCTCGCCGTCGAAAAAATAGGTCCACCAGTTCGGGCCGCGGACGCGATCGGCATAGAGTGAACTCTCAAAATCGACGCGGACGGCGGCGGCGCCGTGATCGCGCGCCCAGATGAGCGCGCCGAGCACTGAGTGGAACTCGGAGAACAGACCGTGGTACTCCGAGCCAAAACCCCGGCGCGACAGTTTCGGGAGCGTTCGTCGCGAATGCAACACGATCGTACGTCCGCGCACCTGCGGCTCGGGCAGCAGGGCCCGCAACCAGTCGCGCACCCGCCGCTGTGGCGTCGGCGCGATGCGCGGCGGCGGGGTCGCGGATCTGTACCATGCACCCGACGACGGCGCCGACTCGCACTCCCGATCGGAGTCCGCCGGAGCGCCGGCGAACGTGTCGTGCCGGCTGGGGATCGCACTCACGACAAGCAGGTCCGGGCATAGAGCGCGGCCGGCACGTTGAAACCGATGTAGTGATAGAACCATCGATCGCACTTGGTGCGCACGCCGAGCTCGGTGGCGGTCTCGTTTGAAAAGCGGTAGCCGCCGCGGTGAACAAGATAGGACAGCACGGCCTGATCCTGCCGGTGGTTCTGTCGCGACGAACCAGGTGGCGCGATGCAGTCCTTGGCCAGGGCGCACGTCCGCCACGGCCCGACGATATCGCGCCAGAGCGCCTGGCGATCGGTTGGGCCGGCGCTGCCCACCGCCAGGCCGACGAGCGTGGCGTCGGCGTTCGGCTTGTCGGCATACAGGGTCGGATCCACGCCTAGAAATTCGAACATCAACGGGTGCGTCCACTGCCGCATCGTGCCGGCCGAGGTTCGAACCCATAACCCGGTCCGGGCAATCCGCTCCGCGATCGGTTCAATCGCGTGGAAGAAACAGCCGGCGTCGGCCCAGAGCACGTCGCTCGGATCGCCGTCGACTCGGAGGCGCTCGACGACTTCGGCGACGATGACCGGCTTCCACGCGTACTCGCCGGCGTTGACGACGACATTCAGGTGGGCCGGATAGGCCCCGTAATCGAACCGGTAATACCGGCAGCCGGCCCATCGCGGCAGTACGCGTGCCTCTTCGGCCGTGAGTCCCAGGTCATAGCACTCGACCCGCGCCTCGAGCCGCTGGAGCGATTCCAGCATCTGGCGCAACGCGCCCGCGTGGTTCGATGACGCGGCAGTGACGATAACGAGCCTCTGCATCATGGAGATTCGAGCTAAGTCGGCAACCCGCGCGGCGAGTGGCAGATGCTGGCGATGGAAGCAAGCTTAGGGGGACGGTGAACGGGTCGTCAACTGCGCCGAACCACCCCTTGGCCGCGAACGCCCGGCCGTGGCAAGATGGCGGCCGGACGACAGCTCCAATTCCGGTGGAGGACGATATGAGGCGGCCGTTTCCGAGAATGATCGCGGCGTCGCTGTTTTCGATCACGAGCGTAGTCGGCCTTACGAGCGCACAAAGCGCGCCGCCGTCGGGGCAGGCCGGTACCGCAGCGTCGGTGAGTACGGCCGTCGCATCGCCGACCTACACCTCTATCAGGCTTGAGATGGCCGTCAGCCGACCCGCCAGTGAGGTCTGGAAGCGTGTCGGCAAGTTCTGCGATATCGGCGAGTGGCTGAGGATCCCGTGCACGATCACGTCGGGGACGGACGGCGAGGTCGGTGCCGTCCGGTCAGTCGCGAATGAGGTTCTCGTGGGAAAGACCGACCTGTCGTACACGTACACTCAACCGGTCCGCGAGGGCCGACCCTACAATCTCTATCACGGCACGCTCGAGGCGCGGCCCGTCACCTCGTCGACGTCGAAGCTGGTCTACACCTTGTTCTTCGACAATTCGATGCTGGCCGATAACGCGGCCCGCGAAGCGGACAAGGCGCGCCGAACCACACAATTTACACAGGCACTCGAGAACATGAAGATCCTCGCCGAAGGCGGTACGCTGCCGCCGGCTCCGACGCGCGGCCGCGGCCTCCAGCCACCGCAGTGAGTCTGAGCACGTAAGCGTCACGGATTCTTCGTTCTCCAATCCTTCAACGTTTCCCACGTTGAGGACGGTGTGTTCGGATCGCAGCTCGCGCCAGTCGGGCAGACGTAGAGCTCGAGTACGGGATGGACTTCCCAGAGCGACACGCGCTCGGGATTGCCGCCACGCGGGTGCGCCGGATCTGAATTGACCCGGTGCTCGTTGTCGTATGTCAAGGAACCGATCGCGAGCACGGGCAACTTGCTCGCCATCACGGCCTTGAGAGCCGCGAGCACGAGCGGCCGCTGCTGCTGCGTCCACCCCGGAAACGGCAGCTGCGGAATGAGCTCGGCGACGATCCCGGCCCACTCGTTTGGCGCCGGCGTCGGCGGGCGCGGCCCGATATTCAGATGAATGTCCCGTCCGTCGGCGCCGGCACAATTGACGCTCTCCGAATTCGAGCCTGGTTGCGCGCGATTGAGGAAACCCGTCACGCTGACACGCTCGCCTTCGCTGACGGTGTGCGTCCCGGCGTGCTTCTCGGTCAGATTCCGGGGGACGAAGAGTTTGACGTGGTCTGCGGCATTCGGATCCGTGTCCGCTTGCAGCGCCTTGAAATCATCAATCGACAGCAGAACCGGTGTCGCGTCTGCCGCGATGAATCGCTTCGCTCGATTGCGAAGTTCGTCGTCCTGCTGCGTCAGCTGACTGGCGATGTGGCTCGTGCCTTCGGGCGGACATGACGGACGGTCGACCGCCTCGGACCCAGGACTGGGTGCGGCTGCGGCCGCCGTCGCCGGCGCCGGCGGCGGTGCGGGAGGTGTCGCTGTCGGACTCGGGGCAGGAGCACCGAGCTTCACGTTTCGCGCCCACACCCACCCCGTCCTCCCGTCTGACGTCTGCACGTGGTAGTACCCGTTTCGCGTCAGGTTCGAAAGCAAGGTCACCGTGGATGAGGGGGGCAGCACGAGCAGCGGCGCGACGCGCGAGGACGCAGAGGGCCGGAGGTTCGAGTTTCGGATGACCGTCGCCGTTTGCTGTGCGACTGCGGCGACCGTCAGCCAGAAGGTCACACCCGTCGCGACAAGAAGAGTCCTCATCACTACTCCTTGAGGAGACCCGCTAAGCGTTGATTGGGTGACACGAGGCCGGGCCCGATGACAGAGAACGTCGTCGGGTCGCCGTCGCCGGATTGTGATGCGGTCTGTCTCGGTCCTCAAGAAAAAAGTGCACCTTGGTCGTGTCAGCGACTCGTTGACCGCACCGGCCAATTTGTTGGCCGCCACGATTTTGCGTTGCCCACCGCCGGCCGACGGAGCAACGATGAAGGCAGCCGTCGCCACAAACGCGCGAGGAGGGCACGTCGTGGCGCACCAATCACTGGGAGACTTGTCAGCGGGAGTCGCCTGTGCTGCCGAATAGACCTGCCTCGCCGCCAGCGACGGCTGGAGTGACGAGGAGCGGGACGAAAGGTCGGCCCGCGTGGTGGTGGGTACCGTACCTGTATCTCCTTCGCGTCCACGTCATCACGGCGCTGCTGCTGATCCTGCTGCCGGTCTATGGTCGCACCTCTCCGATGCTCAATGGCCTTTTCGACCTCGACGCGACGAGCATCGGTCGGACCGGGCTGGGCATGGCGGTGATCACGTTGTCCGCGCTGGCCACGTCCTTCACGCTGCTGGCCACGGCCTGGACGACGATCTTCAATGCGCCGGACCGCTTTGGCGTCCTGCGGATTCGGCGAGTGCGATTTCCCATCACCTGGCCCGAGCGCGAAGTGTTTTCGTTGCTCGCGTTGCCGACAATCGGGATTGCCATCGTGCATTCGACTGGGCAGTCTCATGCGAACCTGCGGGCGCTCGTCGCGGGAGCGGTTGCCGGGCTCCTGCTTGCCGTTGTCGCGCTGCTGGGGACGGACGCGGCGACCAACTGGCTGGCTGCCGACATCGCCCGCGGGCGCCCCCGGACCTGGATTGGGCGACGTATTCAGGCGCTCGTCCGCTGGGTGGCACAGAAACCGGGGCTGCGCGACGGCTTTGTTGATGCCGCCACCCACGCTTTGCGGGACGGACATCTGCTGTCGGCGATCGCCCTGGCTGAATCGATCACGCTGTATACCGTCATTGGAATCACCAAGTACATCCGTCTCGGATCTCCAACCTACGTGTCGACGCTCGCCTGTGTGTTGCTGTTGATCCTGATGCTCTGCTGGATGGCGACCGGCCTGTCGTTCTTCTTTGATCGTTACAGGGTCCCCGTCATTATCCCGCTCCTGGCACTGCCGGCGCTCTCGGCGTGGATCCCATGGTCCGACCACTTCTTCCGGACATCGCGCGGCCCCAGCGGCTATAGCGCGAGACCCGGTGCGCTCCTCAACATCGATGCCGACAAGCCGGCGATCGTCGTTGCAGCCAACGGGGGCGGCATCCAGGCCGGCGCGTGGGCCGCGCGCGTGCTGACGGGGCTTGATCGCGCTCTGCGGCCCGAGTTTGGCGACAAGTACAGCGAATCGATTCGCTTCTTGAGTTCCGTGTCCGGCGGCGGTGTGGGCGTCATGAACTTTGTGGACAAGTACCGCCATGGGCGGCTGGATCCGAACGACCTGGATCACGTGGTGACCGCCGCCGACGCATCCATCCTGGACGAGGTCGCGTGGGGTGCTGCGTATCCGGACTTCTGGCGCGCCTTCGTTCCACTGCCGTTTCGATGGACCCAGATCGACCGCGGACAAGCGCTCGAATGGGCGTGGGCGGCCCATGACCCGCTCGTGAAGGCGAGATTGGCCAAGTGGCGGCTCGACGCATCCGCGGGCGACCGTCCGGCCGTGATTTTCAACGCGACGCTTGTCGATACCGGGGAGCGTCTGCTCGTCGGATCAGCGCGCGTCGGATGGAGCGAATTTGCCGGGCTGAGGAACTTCGAAGATCGCTACAAAGGCATTGATATCCAGGTGGCCACGGCCGCGCGGCTGTCTGCGAGCTTCACCTACGTGTCACCCGCCGTCCGATCTGACCGCCCGGGACCGGACTTTCACGTCGTCGATGGGGGGTATTACGACAATTATGGGATGGCGACGGCGCTCGCGTGGATCAACGAGGGCCTGGCGGAGAGTGGTCTGATTCGACACTTGCTCCTGATTCAGGTGCGGGGTGCACGGTCCGTCCCACGCTCGCAGCCGGACCGCTGGCATGGTTGGTTCTATCAGGTCTGGGCCCCGATCGAGAGCTTTCTGGAAGTGCGGACCACCGGCCAGCGGTCACACAACGACGAAGAACTCGATCGACTGATTGCGCTCTGGTGTGAACGGGGCGTGCGGATCGAAACCGCGACGTTCGAGTTCCCTGGCGATAACGTGCCGTTGTCGTGGCATCTCACCGGCGCCGACAAAGATCGGCTGAACGCAGCGTGGCATCAGCAGTCGACTGGCCCGGATGCGGAGACAGTGCGACGATTCCTGCGGACCGAACGTCTCAAGGCCGCCAATCCCGCAGAGTATTCGCGCGCGCTGGCCTGTCCGCCGGTGAGTCCCGCGTCCTGAACCATCCGGCGGCGCAACAGCCGTGACGTTCGCCGCGGGCGCAATGACGGGCCCCGCAGGTCTGTCCTCATCGTCACAATGCCTGCGAGCCAACCCGCACCGGATAACTGAGCACACACGGGCCGTGCCGGCGCGATCGTTCGCGACCGCGGTCGGCTGAGGTTGCATGGAGTTTTGGCCTCCCTCTGCGTTTTGCGAATTGCGGCTCTCGATTCTT
>JBPYEE010000218.1:0-4174 GCA_051985095.1 Vicinamibacterales bacterium
TCAGCTTACGAACTCGAGTCGGCGTTCGCGTGTTCAAACGAGTGATGGGTGTATCTCCCGCCGCCTTTCGCCGAGGACACCGCGGCGAGCGACCGCGTACCTCTCGAGCTGGGATGCCGGCTTAGGCGGTCGCGCCAGCGTCATAACAGGCCACCGTCACGTCAGGAGGGCAAGCGTCGGCACACGGAAGCTTACGATGATGCGTGGTGAAACCCTCAGCGCTGTCGCAGCGGTGGACTACCCAGCTGGCACCCGGCTCACCGCGTGATCAACCATTCATCGTTTTTTACCGATCGGTGCGAGAGCGGCACCACAGCTATGGAGCCCGCTGTGGCGTGATGCCGAAAGTGACCGTCAGGCTCACACTCCGCCCAGGCATCAACGTCAGAACATCACCAGGCGCGGCGAGCGAAGTCTTGGTCGACGCAGGTGTGACGCCGACGATGTTGAAGCTGTTTAAGACGTTGTTGACCGCCAGCTGGATTCGGGTCTGCCGGAACCGCGAGCCATTCCGCAGTGTGTAATTGACATACAGGTCGGTGATCTCGAACGGATCGATCGGAACAGCCTGGTGGATGCTCCCGTTGTCGTTCCACATCTTGCCGATCCGCTTGTCGAAGAACGCCGCGTTCCAACGGCCCTGGCCGTAGTTCACGCCGATTGTCTCGGTATCCTGAGGCGCGTAAGCCACCCACAGATTCGAGCCGGAGTACCTGGCAGTGCCGGCTGTGCCGTTGACATACAGCCTCAGGCCGCGCCCGAGGACAATGTTGCTCTCGGCCTCCGCGCCGCGCGTCACCGAGTTGCCGCTTTGAAAGTAGATCGGCTCGCCGGTCGCCGGATCGATCGAGGTCGAGTAGGAATTCTGAAAGTTGATGTAATAGGTATCGAGGTCGAGGGTGAACCGGCTGGCTTTGTACACCGTGCCGATCTGATATGTGGTGGCGATGGTCGGCTGGGGGAGTGCCCGTACCGCCGCATTCTTGACGTCGAAGACGTTCGTCGGTGGAATCGTATCGCCTTGGGCGTACTGCGCGTACGCCGACCAGTTCTGTCGCAGCAGATAGTGCGCATCAAGGGACGGAAGCCAGGAGTGATATGCGCCCTGGCTGCCAAGGCTGGGCAGACCGTTGAGACTGCCTACCGTCTTGCCGTTGTCTTGATAGTGGGTGAAGTTTTGATTGTAGTAATCGAGCTTGATGCCTGGCGTGATCTTCAGCGCCTTGGTCAATGTCAACTCATATTGAACATAAGGCTCGAGAATCAGTGTGGTGTACCACTCGTGAAAATTCGGGAGGATGGCGTCCGCGTGCGTGACCGGATCGGTCGGCACTTGATATCGATTGGTCCACGAATATTCCGACCAGAGCCCTGTCCTGAAGATGCCGAGGTCGGACACTTGGGTCAGCGGCAGCAGATTGCCGGTCGTGCGATATGCATTCAGCTTGTCCACGGCGCTCGTTGGGGTCAGGCTCGTTTCGTTGTCGTAGAACTGATGATTGTGATACGCGTACATGTACACTTTGTCATCGACCATCCACCCGTGGCCCAGGTTGGACTGAAGGCCTGCGTACTCGAAGTCGGTCGGGACGCTGTAAGTCTCGTAGCAATAGCACAATGGCGAGGTCGGGTCGTTGTTCATCAAGAAGTTGTTCCCGAACTGCGCCAGTTGAGCGCGAGTCGGCCCCGTGTTCGGCGTGTTGCTCCGCAGATCTTCAAAGGACGCGAAGGCGGTGAAGATTGTCTGGGGAGACAGCTGTTTTTGATACTTTCCGGAGATCGCGTCGCGCGTCTGGTAGTTGTAGGTCTCGTACCCGTCGGACCGCATGTCCTGCACTTGAATCATGAAGTCCTGCGAGCCGTCGGAGCCGAACCGGCCAGTTGAATACTCCGCGTCGAACAGGCGCGTGTTAAAGGAGCCGAACGACGCAGTTGCATCGAACTCCTGACCCGCCTGCAGGCTTCGCGACAGGAGATTGATCGATCCGCCGAAGTTGGACGGTCCAATCGTCGCCGCATTGCCCGGGCTTCGGCTGAAGTCGGTTTCGCCGATCATCTGCGCTGGAAAAAACGACCAGGAATGGTGCGTCGGCGAATTCGTGTCTTGAAACGGAATCCCGTCGAACGTCATCGTGTAGCTGCCGTCCGCGAAGCCCCGAAAATACGTCTTGCCCTGGCCGAGGCCGACGCCGTTGGGATTGAGGCTGAAGGTCCCCGGCGCCATCTGCACGACTTCGGCAAAGTCGGACACCGGCGACGTGAAGTTGCGGATGAACTCCCCGCTGATGACCGACCGCGCCTCGCTTGCAGTGAGCGAACCCTGTGAGGGCGCGTTGACGGCCGCCGCAGGCAGGGCGGCCGTGACATCGACCTGCTCGGTGACCGGTGCGATGCTCAGCGTGATCGCGATTTCATCAAGACGGCCCGCGGCAAGGCGCACACCCTCCCGCCGGACCAGGGAAAACCCTGGAGCGGACACCTCGACCACATAGACGCCCGGCGCCAGATCAGCGATCGAAAAACGGCCGGCCTGATCGGTGGTCGCAGCCTTGACGAATTCGTTCGGATCGGTTCTGACCACAACGGCTGCGTTCGGTACGGTGCTGCCGTTGGGGTCGCTGACGATCCCACTGAGCGTGGCCACCTCGAAGCGCGCCTGGCCTTGCAGGCGAGGTGAGCCAGCGCCACACATGATGCACAACACAACCGCGAGCCCGCGACGCCAGTGATTGAACACCTCGCCCATCACACACCTCGTTCTGTCGAGTTTGCGCGAAACAGCTGAGGTTACTTGCCTGCTATCACGACGCTGTAACTGCTCAATCAAATCGGTGTGACGAACGCTGAGGGCTGGGGTTCGCATCGATCCGTCGAATCTGTCTGCTCGTCAAACGAGCTCGCGACCAGTATTCGTCATCATCGTCCCCAATCCGCTGACTAACGACGTATAGGATGATCGTCGGCATCGCCCGGGCCCTTTACTGATCGTCCGATGATGTCGTTCAGTTCCGCCGACCACCTTGACCACCCTGTCGGCGAGATGACGATTCAGTGGAGCAGTCAATGCGGCGCGTCGTTCGTCATCACGCTGCGGACCGGACGCAACTGGAACACGGCTTGAGGGAAACCGTTCTGGACGCACCCCAGCGAACGGAGTCCATGTTCCAGAGGCACTCTCTCACCGTCATCAGCGCCAAGTCCTGATCGATCGTCACAACCTGAAACGACAGCCTCCGTTCATCCTCGGATGACTCGGCGCCTTTGATAGGGGAATCAACGCGAAAGGTGTGCAAGCGAATGCTGCCTGTCGGTCCAGTCCAGTCGTAGAACTCGTTCCAGTTGGAGTTGCCGTGGAAGTAAGCGGCGATATTGCGATGCTCGGAAACGAATGTCTCGAGCGATTTCTGCTCTTGAACACTCGCATCATCGATCGTCGTCCCGTCCGCGAACGTGTCGACCAACAAGTTCTCGAACCGGTCGCGCTCGTTGATGTCGTATGGCGGATTCGGATTACGGAAGTGCTTTGCCTCAACGTCCGGCTGGTCGTGTGTGAACAGCACGACAGGCGTCTCGGCGCTCACAAGGGACAAATCTCGCGCGAGCCAGTCGCGCGCTCTCGAATCCGGCCAGATTTGAACGAAGACAAAGTGAACCGATCCGATGTCGCGAAAGAAGAAGAGTGGATTAGAGGCGTAGCTGTACGTCAACGTGGTTCGAAAGGGCGGGCCCATCGCCAGATTGAAGATGCCGACCATGGCTGCTGAATCAATACGGGGCATCATCGGCCGGTAGAAACCGATCGCATTCGACGCATCGTGATTGCCTGGAACGACGTACACGGACGTGCGCCGTCCGTCGCGAGCTCTGAGCGTCAGGCCGTCGACGTAATCCTGGCGGAACTGATTCCATGAGTCGGCGGCGCGCTGGATCGCGCCCGACTCCGTGACCTCGGACCGGTTCGCCACGTCTCCACCTTCGACGACGAAATCGATGGGGCCGATTTCGCTGCCGGCACCGACCCCGCCGTCCCGTGGAAGGATCGTTTGCATCAGCCCGTTCAAGCGTGCGACCAGGGCCTGATTCACGATCCGCGCGTTGACGAGGGGGCGCCCCCTAAATTTCGGGCGTGTCAATCCGTAATGCGCGTCGGAAGTGAAGACAAACTGGAACCGCC
>JBPYEE010000219.1:0-20483 GCA_051985095.1 Vicinamibacterales bacterium
CGGCCCGACGTTCGGTGCGAATTTTCGAACAAAACCGAGGCGACCCAAAATCAGCGGCGACGTTTGGGCCGTCTCTGGACCACAGTATCGGGGTTCGAATCCCTGCACATACTCAGGACGACCGCAACTCAGCTGTCGCTGCGCAGCGCGATGATCGGATTGACGGTCGCGGCGCGACGCGTAGGAACCAAAGCGGCGAGCAGCGATATCAGCGTCAGGAACAGCGCCACTGCCGCAAACGTCCTACAGTCAAGGGGTGTGAGCCGGTCCTTTCACGGCCGCCCGCGCGCCTGCCGAAACAGCCGTTGCGACTGCACCTCGCTTCAGGGAGCCGGCCACACAACGGTGCAGCTTGAACGGCCTGGAGAACGGGCTCTCGCTCATATCCGCGGCTTCGCTCCACATGATGGCTGCGCTCCCCATACGGTCGTCATTCGCACGCGTCACCGCGGTACTTCCTTGGCGCGCTCGATTTTCACACTGAGCGGCGGCTCGAGCGGACGGCCGAAGTAGAATGAGAGGTCTCTTCTGGGTGGGTACAGCAATGCGCCGAAGTCGTCGCGACTCGATTCTGGCCGTGAGTCTCTCGATCGTCACAAGTTGGGTCGTTATCGCGGCGGCGCAGCGTCCACCGGCGAGTTTGCCCCTCGATCCGCCTCATGAACGCGGTGCCAGCATTACGCCCGCCTACGAGGGCTGGTACCCCAACCCGGATGGCACGTTCAGCATGCTCGTCGGCTACTACAATCGGAATACCAAGGAGGCCCTGGACATTCCAGTCGGGCCGAACAACCACGTCGAGCCCGGTGGCCCCGATCAAGGGCAGCCGACGCACTTTGAAGTCGGACGTCAATGGGGCGTCTTCGTCGTCAACGTACCGAAGGATTTTGGCGCGAAGACGGTGATCTGGACAATTGTGTCGAACGGTGAGGCCCAATCAATTCCCTTCACGCTCAACAAGGGTTACCCCGTCAGTCCCTTCAAGGAGCTCGGCATGGGCAACCAGCCGCCGATTCTCACTTTTTCACAGGTCGGCCCGAAGGTGACCGGTCCGCCGACGGGCGTTTCCGCGAGCTTGACTGGAAGCGTGAACCAGCCAGTGCCAATCAACGTCTGGGTGGAAGATCCAAAAGCTCCGGGAGAAGCGGAGACGCCACCGGCCGGATTCGGGCTCCCGCCCGGCTCCATCGCCACGATCTCACTCCACAAGTTCCGAGGGCCCGGGACCGTGATCTTCGACAAGGTGCGGGTTCCCGTCGCGAAGCAGGGCGACATGGTCACATCGACGGCGACTTTCTCGGCACCGGGCGAATACCTGCTGCGTGTGCAGGCCAACGACGAATCGGGCGAAGGCGGCTTCGGTTTTCAATGCTGTTGGACCAACACTTACGTAAAAGTGACCGTGCGGTAGAATCTCGCTGGAGGACGAAGATGACAGAAACGAAATCCGGCAGGGCGCGGACCGTGGCGTTCGGCGCGTGCGTGCTGACCGGCGCTCTCGTCCTGCCGGCGGCTGCGGCGGCCGCCGATGCCGCCAAGACGCCGCCCACATTCACCAAGGACATCGCCCCGATTTTCCAGGATAAGTGCGAGGCATGCCACAGGCCTGATTCGATTGCGCCGATGTCACTTATGACCTTTGCCGAAGCACGGCCGTGGGTGCGATCGATCAGGGCTCGCGTGACCGATCGCCAGATGCCGCCGTGGCAGATCGATCGGACGGTCGGTATTCAGAAATTCAAGAACGACCGATCGTTGACCGATGATCAGATCGATACCATCGTCCGATGGATCGATGCGGGCGCTCCGCAGGGCGATCCCAAGGACATGCCTCCGGCCAAACAATGGCCGGACGATCAGGGGTGGAACTTCGCCGCAGCGTTTGGGCAGCAAGGTCCGGACCTGATCATCAAGTCGTACGACTTCACGATGCCGGCGGTCTCGCAGGACGTCTGGGACAAGCGTGTCACCCCGTCCGGGATCACCGAGCCGCGATGGGTGCGCGCAATTGAGATCCGCCCCGAAACCGTGAAGGGCCGCAAGATCACGCATCACGCCATCGCGTACCTCGAACAGAACGAGCCTGGCGTCCCAACAGTACCGGGCCTGCCCACGCCCTTTATGGAGTGGGCTGTCGGCAAGCAAGGCGAAATGATGCGTCCGGACACCGGCAAGCTGCTTTTGCCCGGCTCCAAGTTCCATTGGGACATTCACTATTCCCAGGCAGGCGAAGAGATCACAAGCAAAGTGGAGATGGGGATCTACTTCTACCCGAAGGGGCAGGAGCCGAAGTACCGCACAACGCTCTCACTCGTTCCGGCGGCGCTTGGCACGCTCGACATCCGCCCGAACAGTCTCTCAGTGGTGGAGGGCTTCACGACGCTTCGCGAGGCGGCCCGGATCGAGAGCTTCCAGGCGCACATGCATCTGCGCGGAAAGGCGATGATGCTCGAGGCGATCCTGCCGACCGGCCAGAAGGAGGTCATCAGCCTTGTCAATGACTTCAACTTCAACTGGATGACCACCTACGTCTATGCAGACGACGTGGCGCCGCTGCTGCCGAAGGGGACGATTCTCAAGGTCACGGCGTGGCATGACAACACCGCTGCCAAGAAAAGTAATCCCGATCCCAACCAGTGGGTCGGCTGGGGAGACCGTACGGTCGACGAAATGGCGCATGCGTGGATCAACATCGTCTACATGAAGGACGATGACTTCAAGATCGAGCAGGGCAAGCGCGGCCCAGTGGTATCGCCGACGGCGCTGCAGCGGTAGCTCGTAAGGGGTCGACGCCGATCGAAAAGGGGGCCGGCGGGGATCGGAGTTTCGAATCCCTGCCTTCCAGCCACCAGCGTAACTGTCCCTCCATCAAGCATGTCAGGTGATCGTCTTTCGTTCGAGCTTCTCTCCTGTGAGGGTCAACCGAGGCAGGTGAGACAGGGCCCCCACGTTGCGGCGCCGCTGCCGGATCGAACATGTCGCCCGTCTCCAGCGCGCAAAGAAAGCGCAACTCGACCGCGAACTCGGGATGATCCTTCGGTAGGTCCTGAGCACGCGGCGTAGTATCGCCGTGTAGCGCGCGGCCAGCGCCGACTTCCGCCGACTGCACTTCGATTCGTGCCACGACACCTCGCCGACGCTACTTGACCCGACGCGCCGTCTCATTGGATCGCCCGTACGCAGGCCGGCTGTTAATGTGAATGTTCTTTCGACGTCGCAAGCGTCCCATCTGACCACCTGCTGACTGGGACGATGAAGGTGGTCGAGTGCTCCTCTGGATGGCGGAATCCGAGGATCGGTGACTCGGGGAGCCCCGCCCCCCAGGATTTCAGCTCGGTGTCGGAGAGGAAGAACATGAGATGCGGCAGCCAATGACCGTCCCGATTACTGAGATACGTTCCTTTGGAAAGCATGTAGCTCATCGACCCCGCTTCAGGCACGGGCAGCTCGCCGCTGTCGATTGCCGCTTTGATGGCATCGAAAATCTGGGCCGCTGCCCCTCCGGCTAAAACAACCTGAGTCCGCTTGATCGTGACCGCTACTTGAGACTTTGCAGCGGCTGCGTTGTAGCAAATCGGAGCATGCACTCTCGGCTCCCAAAAATCGGGATCGTCCCAATCGGCGGACCACGATCGCGCCACCATGCAGACGAACCCGTTCGTGCCCCTGACCGCCCTCTGGAAACCGCTTTTCGTGAAAACGAGGATTTCGGCCGCATCGGAGACTGACTTTGGTGCCGCACTCCGTGCAAGCGAGATCTCCGCATCCCGCGGCATCAAGTACTGCGGAAGCGGGGACATGCCCGGATACGTGGTCTTTGCGGTTTGAGCGGCTGCCTGCGACACCAGGAGGAAAACGAGAATAGGAGCCCTGCCGATGCGTGTCATTTTGCCCTCCGTCGTCGTCGGACAATTGTCCGAGAAGCAGGTTCGTGTTTTGCGTCACCGTCTTGCGCAAGGTCACGTAGGCGTTCGAGGGCCGCGGACCACTGCTGCTCGTACTTCGCAATCCACGGCGTCAGTTCTTTGACCAACCTACCCGGCTCAAGTTGATAAATTTGCCGTCGGCCCTGTCGCATTGCGGATACGAGCCCGGCTGCCCGCAGACTCATCAAGTGCTTGGAGATACCCGACTGCACCAGGTCCGGAAACTCAGCGGCCAGCTGACCGACAGACAACGGACCGAATTCGGCCAGCAGATCAAGGATCTGCCGGCGCGTGGAGTCGGCTAACGTTCGGAACAGGGCATCAGTATTGTTTGGCACCACCTGCGTTCACCACATCGGCCAGCCGGTCGAGAATTCGATGCTGGTCGGCACCACGCTCGTAATCGCGTACCGTCTCAGTCCAGTCGGGACAGCCGATTCCCTCGAATCCATCGTGAATGACAGTCACACGCGTTCCGGCCGCCGCGGGAGCGAGCGTGATGACTAATCGAGCCGGATTGATCCACCCGCTGTCTTCCTCGAGCCAGGACAGGATCAGGCTTTTCTCCGGTACCAGCTCCAGCACAATCCCGCTGATCCACGTCTGGTGATCGGGTCCGAGGAAGCGGTAGGCGCCTCCAACACGCAAATCGATCTCAATATCGGAGCTGATCCACTGGCGGAGTCCTTCCGGGGTCGCCACCCAGCGCCAGACGTGGCTCGGAGGAACGCCGATCTCAATCGAACGAATGACCTGTTGCATCTCCGCCTCTCAATACATTACCAGCCAGTAATGTATTACCATACGGTAATATGTTAGGCGATGTCAACTGGCGATCTTCGCGGAGTCAATCGTGGCGCCAAGCCGGATTCGCATTCTCGGCCGGTCCGGCGACGTGGTGGGAAGGGCTGCCATGAATCACCAAACGGCGAGAATGAGCGCCGGTCGTAAGCACGAAGGCCGAGGAGTACCTGGGGCGGTCAGGAGTGCCTCAGACACAATCAGACACTTCGTGCTTGAACAGAGCGGAGGAGATCCAAGCGGATCGAAGCAGTGACTTCGAAAACCCGAGGAAAACAGAGGGCACCGACGCGCATCGAACCGCATTCACCGCTCTCTGGACCACGGTATCGGGGTTCGAATCCCTGCCTCCCGGCCATTTTCGTCATTTTCCCACCGTCCTCTCCGCTTTCGTCCCTTGGTAAGTCTCCGCAACTCTTGACGTCCAACAGAGTTGAGAGCGATTCGATGGGGTCCACTTTGCGCAACTGCGGTCCTGCCTCCAACAGTCAGGATGGAAGGTAGGACTGCTGTTTAACTTCAATGCGAAACCTGGGCCGGAACTGAATCAACGCATCGTCACAAGTTCCTGGATGCTCCGCCCAAGCTGATGGCGAAGAACCCAGGAAGACATGAATTCCGCGTAGTCTGCGTATTCTGCGCGTTCTGTGTTAGTCGGTAACTACTGCCCTGGCCACCGTCCGGGCGTGTACGGCACACCGGAGGCCTCGAGCTGCTGCTCGAACCTTCGCAATTCGCCCTCGAGCGCGCGCAGCTTCGCCGCCTCCGCGTTCAGCTCGTCGTTGGCGACGGCGTAGTTCATCTGCTGAGTGCCCGTCGGCGTGCCGGTCAGGCCGCGCGCCCCGGCAGCGGCAGAGTTCACACGCGACTGAATCGTCGACGGCGAACCGGACTCGAGGCCGCGCAGGGTTTCGTCGCCGCGGAGAGCGCGCTGGATTTCTGTGGCGCGCCGATCGAACTTGACCGCTTCGTCCAGCAGCTTGATGTCGGCGGCCGAGTCCGCGATCGCTCGACGAATCGCGGTGGTCCGCGTCTTCATGTTGTTGGCCTGCTCGAGCGCGCCGGTGAATGCGCGCTGCAGCTTCGCCACCTTGTCCTGATAGTCCGTGGCCAGGGTGCGCTGCGCCGGCGTCAACGTCGCATTGGGATCCGCAGTGACGGTAATCGTCTGCCCCTCGCCCAGCGCCGTCGTCGTCCCGCCAACACGCCGCGACAGCGCCGCGCGATATGTTCCTGGCGCGACGAATGGACCGACTCCGCCGCCACCGCCGAAACCGCCGCCGCCTCCCCGTCCACCGGCCGCCGGCAGCGTGGCCGCGACACCGCGCAAGTCCCAGGCGAAGCGGTGAATACCGCGATTGCCGGGCACGGTCATGCGGCGCACCACCTTGCCGGCCGTGTCGGTGATCGTCAGGAACGTTTGGGGCGCTTCTTCGTCCGCTTCGGCCGTCAGCTCCGCCTGTGAGGGATACGGAGGTGTCGCCTTCCTCGCTTCCGCGGCTCGCGTGGCTTCCTGCCGCCGCTGACGCTGAGATTGGGGCGTCGTCTTGATCCAGTAGGTAATGACCGCGCCCGCCGGCGGGTTCTCGCCCGTCCACAACTGCTCGCCTTGCGAGCCGCGGGCCCTGCTCGTATCCGGCACCTCGATCATCACCGTGCGCGTTGCGAAGATCTGCGCGTCTTTCTGGAAGACGTCCGCGGTCATCGCTCGCAGCGGCACGTAGTTGTCGAGCACGTAGAATCCGCGTCCGAACGTCGCCATCACGAGGTCGTTCTCACGCTCTTGAATCACGAGATCGCGCACCGGGATCGTCGGCAGGTTGTTCTTCAGGCGAATCCATTTCTGGCCACCGTTGACGGTGAAATACAGCCCGAACTCGGTGCCGACGAAGAGCAGGTTGGGATCGATGGGATCCTCGGCAAAGGCCAGCGTCATGCCGTTCGCCGGCAGATCGCCGGCGATCGACGTCCAGGACAGGCCCCTGTTCGTGCTCTTGAAAATGTACGGCTTGAAGTCGCCGTTCTTGCTGTTCTCGTAGAGCGAATACGCGACGTCCTCGCTGGTCTTCCCGGCATAGACGCGCTGCACGTAGACGCCGTAGCCGTTGTAGTCCGGCAGACCTGGCGGATGCTCGCTCTTCCGCCAGTTGGCGCCGCCGTCCAGCGACACCTGCACGTTCCCGTCGTCGGTGCCGGCGATCAGCATCCCTTCCTTCTTGCGCGACTCGCCGACCGCCGAAATATTGCCCCACGTGGCTGTCGATTGATGCTGGGCCACCGCGTCGGGCGACCACACCTTGCCCATCACCGGCAGCAGATTGCGATCGGTCTTCCGGGTCAAATCGGGGCTGACCGGCTTCCACGAATTGCCGCGATCGTCGCTGCGGTAGAGGCGATTGGCGCCGAGGTACAGGCGCGACGCGTTGTGCGGGCTGATGATGAACGGCGTTTCCCAGTTGTACTTGTTCGCGTCTTCTTCCTTCCCTTCGGCCGGTCTGATGCTGACGCGCTCGCCGGTGCGCCGATCGAGGCGCACGATGCCCGCGTACTGCGACTCGCCGTACACGATGTTCGGATCGTTGGGATCGACGCGGGCGACAAAGCCGTCTCCGCCCGTGATCACCCACCAGTCGTTGTTCGTCGCGCCGTCAGGGCTTCGCGAGCGCGATGGTCCGCCGAGCGACTCGTTGTCCTGCGTGCCGCCGTAGATGTTGTAGATCGGCGACGCGTTATCCACTTCGACGTTGTAGAACTGCGTCACCGACAGATTGGCGAAATGGCGCCACAACCGGCCGCGGTCCCACGTCTCGTACAAACCGCCGTCGCACCCTTCCAGCAGATGGTCGGTATCGTCGGGATCGATCCAGACGTAGTGGTTGTCCACGTGCTTGTTGCGCTCGCCGACACCGGTGAACGTGCGGCCGCCGTCCTCGGACACCTGCGTCTGCACCGTCGGGACGTAGAGCCGGTCGGGGTTCTTCGGATCCGGATGAATGTTCTGGTAATACATCGGCTGCGCGTTGACGGTGCCGCGGCGCTCCCAACTGTCGCCCGAATCGAGCGACGCATAGATCGCGGTGTTCTCGTTCGTCTCGACCTTGGCGTAGACCAGTCCCTTCTGCGCCTTCGAGAAAGCGATGACGATGCGGCCGAGATCGCCGTTCGGGAGCCCGCCGCGAACGCGGCGCCATGTCTTGCCGCCGTCAGTGGACTTGTGCAGGCCGCTCTCCGGGCCGCCGTGAATCAGCGTCCAGGTGTGACGGCGGCGCTGATGGGCGACCGCGAGCATCACGTCGGGATTGTTCGGATCGAGGGCCACGTCGCTGATGCCGGTGTCCTCGCTGATCTCCAGGACCTTGTTCCAGGTCGCACCGCCGTCGGCCGTCTTGTAGAGCCCTCTCTCTCCGCCCTCTTTCCACAGCGATCCGTACGCGGCGACGAACACCACCTTCGAGTCGCGCGGGTCGATCACGATACGGCCAATCTGCTCGGACGTCTTCAGGCCGACATTCCGCCATGTCTTCCCTGCATCGTCGCTGCGATAGATGCCGTCCCCATAGCCGACGGCGCGCTGGTTGTTGGCCTCGCCTGTGCCCACCCACAGCGTGCTGGGATGCTTCGGGTCGATCACGACGGTTCCGATCGCGTAGCTGCCTTCGTTCTGGAACACGGGCGTGAAGGTGATGCCTGCATTGGTGGTTTTCCACACGCCGCCCGACGACACGCCGATGTACCACGTCTGCTTGTTCTCCGGATGCACCGCGATGGAGCCGATGCGGCCCGACGCGATCGCGGGCCCGACCGCGCGCAGGCGGAAGTCCTCGAACGTGGCTTGGACGAATGGATCCTGATTGCCGCTGCCGGCGGCCGGCTGTGCCGGTTCTTGAGCCGAGACGACAAGGGTCCAGAGCAGCGTGCTGGCAAGGAGCAGTCTCTTCATGGCGGTCGGGATGTTACCGCAGCCGCGACGCGCTCGGCTAAAGCCTCGCGCTGCGGCCTCCTTTACAGCTTTCCAAGATCGAAATTTGACGTGTTTTCGGCTCTCTGGGCCGCGGTATCGGGGTTCGACTCCCTGCCTCGCAGCCAACGATCAACTCATTCTGAACCTGTCAATTTACGCCAGCCGTTCGCACGCTGGGTGCTTGGCCGCATGAATCGGTGACGCGCGGGTTCGAGTGTCGCTCAGAAAGGATAGCTGGCGGCAGACGCCTGCCTTTAGGATCATCTGATGGCACGCACACGATTTCTTTCGGCGATCGCCGTGGTGAGTCTCGCAGCGGCTGGCGCCGCGGCGGAGCAACAGCGCCCGCGTATTCCGCCGACCGGCGCGATCAAGAAAGTTCGCGACAACCTGTACGTGATTCCCGGTGCCGGCGGCAACACGACGGTGTTCGTGACGCACGGTGGCGTGGTGCTCGTCGACACCAAGCTTCCAAACAATGGCGAAGCGATCCTGAATCAGGTGCGCACCGTGACCGACAAGCCGGTGACGATGATCATCAACACGCATTCGCACCCGGATCACATCGGCAGCAACGAGTACTTCCCGGGATCGGTCGAGGTGGTCGCACACGAGAACACACGGCAGTGGATGGC
The DNA here is from genome assembly GCA_051985095.1 of Vicinamibacterales bacterium. Lineage (GTDB taxonomy): Bacteria > Acidobacteriota > Vicinamibacteria > Vicinamibacterales > CAVVIG01 > Gp6-AA45. The sequence goes on from JBPYEE010000219.1 coordinate 9,324, forward strand.
GGCCAACCCACGCGTCGCGTCGAACCCGGCCGCGATGCCGGGCCGGACATTCTCGGACCGGATGACGCTCGGGAGCGGCGACGATCGGATCGATCTCTATTACTTCGGGGCCGGCCACACCAATGGTGACGCATACGTCGTCTTTCCCGCGCGACGTGCGATGGCCGCCGGGGACCTCTTCGCGTGGAAGATGGCGCCGCTCATCGATCCGATGGCGGGCGGCAGCGTGCTGGCGCTACCAGGCACGCTGGAGAAGGCGGTGAATGGAATCCCGAATGTCGACTCGGTGATTGAAGGCCACGGGGACGTCAATACGTGGGAGGGATTCCGCGACTACGTGCAGTTCAATCGAGCGCTGGTCGATGCCGCGGCCGCCGGTATGGGGAAGAAGAGCGCGGAGGAGATCGCGGCCGGGCTGAAGCCAAGATTCCCCGTCTTTACGAAGGACACCCTGTTGACGGACCTGGAGTACGGCGGCACGCCGTGGTCGCGCGCGGTGATCAACGTGAACGTCGCGTTCCAGGAGCTGGGGAAGCGCTGAGGACCGGTGTCTACCGCTTCCTGAATTCCACGGGCACCCCCCCTTGGATGCTGCTGATCACACCCGTGATGGTTGTGCCATCAGCGGAGAGCTCGCCCGCAAAGTTCCACGACTGCGTGTTGGGGAACTCCCAGTTCATCCGACGGTCTTTCACGGTGAAGCGCTTGAGCGGCTTGTCGATCTTTGCTTCCCTCGGAAGCGTGGTGCCGATCAGTTTGCCGACGATCGCGCCATCCGCGTTCGCGGTGAACTCCAGCTCGATGTCGTAGTCGATCGTGGCGACGCGGGGCCGTCCGACCCATCGTCCGCCGAGCGCGCCGGCCATCCGCGCCTCGACCTGAATCGGCGTCGCCGGTTCCGTCTTCGGATTCGTGCGCTCGAAGCGTGAAGTTGTGACGTAGTTCGGCACGATCTGGTTTCCCTCATGGCAGGCGTACTCCCACCACTCGTATTTCGGATCGTTCCGCATCGCATAGCGGACCGTGAATGGGCGCGCGAGGATGATCGGATCTTCGGTCTTGATCTCGTAGAGCCACATCTCGTCGTTCAGGCGAGTGACCCGTTCGGTTGTCTTCATCTCGTCGCTTTGCGGAAAGCGGTTTCCCGGCGGCGACCCGACGACGGCGAGGTTGATCATCGGCGCGAGGCCGCCCTTATAGTTCGTCGTTTCGACGACAAGGGTATCGCCGTCCCAGCGGCCGCGCGAATCGCCCATGTATTGCTTGTGCGCCGACGGCAGCGGCGGCCGGCCATCCGTGAAGATGATGCGCGCGTCGTGGATCATCTCAAGGTCGAACACGACGACGCCCGGCGCCTGCCAGATCCTGAACCCGCCGTTGTAGCGATAGGGCATCATCGACGAGGGCATGCCACGCGTGATGCAACGGTCCCAGCTGTCGAAGTCCGTGGTCCAGTCGTAGGCGGGCGACTCGCCGGGCAGCGACCAGCCGCTGCGCATCTCGAGCGCGCGGCGTTTTCCTTCCGGGGTCAGCGCCGGCAGCACGCCGTTCGGCGGATCGACGATGAGCGTCGTCTGCCGCTGTGGTGTGCTCGGGTCGGTAACGCCCGTGAGGAGTGCCCTGCCGTACTCGCCCTTCTCGATCAGCTGTCGACCGGGATCTCCGCGGCCGGTGGCGGCGTCGAGGCGCTGCTTGTACTCCGCCTCCGTCCACCACGCTTTGTTCATGTCGCAGGGCGGGCCGCCGAAGCGGACGGCGTTGGCACACCGCTCGAGCGGAACGCCTGCGGCTTGCATCATGTTCAGGTTCGCCTGGATGTCGGGTTCACCCCACGGAGTCCTCGGGTGGACCCAGCCTTTCGGCGTTTCAATGAAGTGGTTGGCCTCGCTTGGGGGCCCGAGAATCGACTGGCCCTGCGGTGTTACGACAAACGCGGCAGCCGCCATCGCACCCAGCAGTGCCCTGCGCATGGTCCGCAAGATTCGGTGCATAATCCTCCGCGCTTTATCCGGGCGAGGTAGTTTATCTTCATCCGGAGGAATCTTCATGGGCAACCGACTTCCGGGCGCTTTCATCGCGATCCTGCTGGCAGGTGCAGTGACGTTGCCCATCGTGGCGCAGCGTCGCGGACCGGCGCCGGCCGCGCGGCTGGATCGAATCGCTGGCCATCCCAACCTGAACGGGATCTGGCAGGCCATCAACACGGCCAACTGGAACCTCGAGGGCCATTCCGCCAGACCGACCGCCTTCTGGCAGCTCGGCGCGATGTTCGCGGTGCCGCCTGGACAGAGCGTGATCGTCGACAACAACGGCACCATCCCGTACACACCGACGGGCTTGGAGAAGCGGCAGGAGAACCAAGCCGGGTGGCCCACGGCGGATCCGGAAGCCAAGTGCTACATGGCTGGGCTCCCCCGCGCGACCTATATGCCGTACCCATTCCAGATCGTGCAGGGAGGAAAAGACATCCTTTTCATTTACGAGTACGCCGGCGCCAATCGCAGCATCCACATGGCCAACCACACCGAGCCTCCGGTGGACAGCTGGATGGGGTGGTCTAACGGTCAGTGGGAGGGTGACACGCTTGTTATCGAGGTGAAGGGCTTCAACGATCTGTCTTGGTTCGATCGGGCCGGCAATCATCACAGTGATGCGCTAACGGTTACCGAACGATACTCCCTGGCGGCCGGCGGAAACCATCTCAACTACGAGGCCCGGATCGAGGACCCGAAGACGTTTACCCGGCCCTGGACGATTCGCATGCCGCTCTACCGTCGGCTGGAGGCGAACCCCCAGCTGCTCGAATACAAGTGCGTCGAATTCTCGGAGGAGCTGCTCTACGGCGACCTGAAGAAGAAGCCTTCGAAGTAGATTCTGGGACCGGCTATACTTCTGCGGAGGAGAAAGCTGGTGCGAACGAAATTGTTCGGCGTTCTCGCCTCTGCTGCGCTGCTCTTTGCGACTGTCGCCCCGCTTCGCGCTCACCATTCGTTCGCGGCCGAGTTCGACGCGGACAAACCCGTCACGATAAAAGGCAAGGTCGCGAAGGTGGAGTGGGTCAATCCGCATTCCTGGATCTACATCGAGGTGACCGGCCCCGATGGGACGATGAACACCTGGGCCGTCGAAGGCGGCGCGCCGAACTCGTTGTTGCGGCGCGGGTGGACCAAGAACTCGGTTCCCGTGGGCATCGAGATCATCGTCGAAGGGTTCCAGGCGAAGGACAGTTCGCTGCGCGCGAACGGCCGTGATATCACCTTCCCGGACGGGAAGCGGATGTTCATCGGCTCGGAGGGCACCGGCGCACCGGACGAGAAACCCGACAAACCTGGCCGCGGCAGGGGAGGCAGATAATCCGAACCCGGCAGACCGAGCCTCAGGGCAGAGCGAAAACCACGACCTGATTCGTCGCGACGATTGCGACGTACTGCTTCCCGTTCTTTCCCTGGTACGAAATCGGGTTCGCGTTGCCAACCGCGCCGAGCCTGGCGACCCAGAGTTCCTTGCCCGTCTTCGAATCGAATGCCCGGAAGCGTTGATCGTCGGTTGCGCCGACAAAGAGCAGTCCGCCTGCCGTGACCGTCGGCCCCGCGCTGCCGCTGCCGCCGACGTTCTGCTTTCCTGGTGGCAGGTGCTCACTGATCCCGAGCGTCGTCTGCCACGCGATCTCGCCGGTGTTGGCGTTGACGGCGATCAGCCGCGACCACGGAGGACGCTGACATGGCAGCATGATGTCCTGACCGGCGGCGTCTTTGCCCAGTGACGCCGAGAACGAGTGGAACGGCCCGACGCCGTCCACCGACGCGCGATCGTAACTGTGCGGCGAGCCCGCGGTGTCAAACGAATACGTGACGCCGGGCTTCTTCTTCTCGACCCAGCCGACGAGCGACGTGTCGTGCGAGTTCATGTAGATGTAGCCGGTTCGCGGATCGGTGGCCGTGCCGCCCCAGTTGACGCCGCCGGTGCCGCCGGGGAAGGCAATCGTCGATTTCGGCGGCGTGCCGTCCTCGTGAAAGGTGAACGGCGTGAATGGACCTTCGTTGATGAATCCTCCGCTCCGTTCCCACAGCGCCCGACAGGCGGCGGCGTGCTCGGCCGTCGTGTCGGCGGCCGTCACCATGTCCTCCTGCTGAAAACTCGTCTTCGCGAGTACCGGGGGCCTAAGCGGGAACGGTTGCGTGGGTGAATACCATTCACCCGGAACGTTGCCCTTTGGGACCGGGCGCTCCTCGATGCCGAAGACCGGCTTTCCGTTCGTGCGATCAAGGATGAACATGTAGCCGCCCTTTCCGACCGTCGCAAGCGCGGGGATTATGCGGCCTCCCTGTCTGATGTCGACCAGACCGGGCGCGGCCGACATATCGATGTCCCAGATGTCGTGATGCACCGTCTGGAAGTGCCATCGGTATGCGCCGGTGGCGATGTCGACGGCGACGATCGAGTCGCCGAACAAGTTGCTGCCCGGCCGATCGCCGCCCCAGTAGTTGGCGGCGGGTCCGGCGACCGGCATGTACACGACGCCACGTGCTTCATCGACTGTCATCGAGAAGGCCCAGACATTCGTGCCCGAACGGTTTTCCCATCCGTTGTCGAGCCACGTTTCGTGGCCGCGCTCGCCCGGCCGCGGCACGGTGTGGAACTCCCAGAGTTTCCGGCCCGTGATGGCATCGAACGCGCGCGTGTCTCCCGGCGGTCCGAGCGGGACTTCGTTGACGCTGGCGCCGACCATGATGACGTTCTTATAGATCGTTGGCGTCCCCGCGTAACCGACGATCATGTCGACTGCGCCGTCGATGCCGAATCCTTCAGAGGATTTGCCCGACGCCGCGTCCAACGACAGCAGACGCCGCCCAGCGGTAACAAACACGCGCGCCGGGGTCGCGCCGTCGCCGGGCCAGTAACCGACGCCGCGGCGCGACACGGCTCCCGCGCCGCCAACCTCGCGTTGCCAGATCACCGTGCCCGCGTCTGCGTCGAGGGCGAGGACGGTGTTGCCGGCGGTGAGATACATCACACCCGCGACGACGAGCGGCACGGCTTCTGAACCGCTGAGGAAACCACTTCCGCCGCGGCCGCTCGGCGGAGGCGGAAAGGTGTGCGTCCACGCCCTCGCCAGCTTCGCCACGTTGCCGGAATTGATTTCTGTCAGCGGCGAAAACCGGGTTCCCGCGAGGTCATGGTCGTAGGTCCGCCATTCCTGCGACGGCGTCGCACCGGCATGTCGTTGGGCCCTGGCCGGTGCCGGCAACGCGAACACGATGTATTGACTCGGCCCCGGCGGCGTCGGGTTGCCCACGCGCGGCGCGAAGAGGCCGTTTCCGCCGACCGAGATCGCGACGTACTCGCGGCCGTCCACCTCATAGACGGCTGGTACACCTTCGGCCGCCGCAGGCAGCGTCCGCTCCCACAGGATTTCGCCGGTGTCCTGATCGTACGCGCGGAGCCTGCGGTCAGATGATGTGCCGACGAAGATTAGACCGCCTGCTGTGACGATCGGCCCGCCGCGCGGCGCATGGCTGCCGGACGAGAGTCCAGGCAGATCGCCGTCGGGAATCTGCCACAGAATCGTGCCCGCGTTGAGATCGTATGCGGTGAGCGCCGACCATGGCGGACCGATCGCCGACAGTCCGTTTGTCTGGAACATGAAATCGATCGGCGACGCGTACGGCACGAAGCCCTGCAATGCCCCATCCCGCTCTCGCGGCGGCACGAGCTTGATCAGGGTCGGCAAGTTCTTGTTGACGACGTACATCGTGCCCTTGACGGGATCGACCGCGGCGCTGCCCCAGTTGGCGCCGCCGTTGTGGCCTGGCATTTCAATCGAACCCCGGAGACTGGGCGGCGTGAACAACCCGTCGTTACGAACGGTGTTGAACAGCTCGCGGAGCGTTGCCTGATCGTGGCTCGAGATGTACGGGTTGATGTCCCTCTCGGTGAACGACTGCCGTGCGAATGGCGGCGGCTTCGTGGGGAATGGCTGCGTAGGTGAGGTCCGCTCGCCCGGCACGTCGGTCTGTGGCACCGGACGCTCCTCGATCGGCCAGAGCGGCTGGCCGCTCGCGCGATCGAAGACGAAGACGAATCCCTGCTTCGTCGCCTGCGCGACGACGTCGACGGTCCGGCCGCCGTGACGGACGGTAAGCAGCTTCGGCGCCTGCGGTAGATCGTAATCCCACAGATCATGATGAACGAGCTGGCGGTGCCACAGCCGCCTGCCGGTGCGCGCGTCGAGCGCGACGAGGCTGTTGGCGAAGAGATTGTTGCCGTGACGGTTGCCGCCGTAGAAATCGAAGCGCGCCGTGCCGAACGGGATGTACACGATGCCGCGCCGTTCGTCGACGCTCAGCTCGCTCCAGTTGTGGACACCGCCGCCCGACGCGAGCGCCGCCGCGGGCCACGTGTCCGCGCCGAACTCGCCCTGCTCGGGCACGCTGTGGAACACCCACTTGAGCTTGCCGGTACGGACGTCGTATGCGTGAACGTCGCCCGGATTCGACGCGTACGCGATGCCACCAGCTGGCAGCGACATGATGATCAGATCTTCGAAGATCCGGCCCGGGTTACCCGTCTGCAGCGGACGGAGGTTCGTGAGGTCGCGATGCAGGCCGATTCGCACATCAACCTTGCCGTTGTCGCCGAAGGATGTAATCGTGTGACCGGTGTGCGCGTCAATCGCGGTCAAGTAGCCGCCGGTCATGTACAGCAGCCGTCGTTCCGAGCGGTCCTTGCTTTCCCAGTACGTGATCCCGCGGTCACCGACGGCGTCCTCGTTGTGGTGCACCCACAGCTCCCTGCCCGTCGCAGCAACGAGCGCGACAATCGATCGATTGGCGCCGAGGACATACATCACGCCGTCGACCACCAGCGGGGTGAACCGCAGCGTGCCGGCACCGACGATGTAGGTCCAGGCCACGTCGAGCTGTGCGACGTTCGACCTGGTGATCTGTGCGAGCGCGGAATACTGGCTCGAGTCGGCGTTCCCGAGGTACGCGGCCCATGTCGTGTGCGCCTTGTGGTCGTCGGCTGGTAGCGCAGCCACCGCGAGCGCGAGCGCGAGCAAGCGAGCGTTCATTGCTTCACGTCTGCCAGGATTTTCGCGTACAGACGGTCATACATGGCGAGCCGCTGTGGATCCGGCGCCTCGCTGAGATCGCCGATGATCATGGGATCGGCGCCCGTCTCGCCGAAGGCGCGCCAGGGCGGCAGCCCTTTGCCATTCGGATCGCCCGTCCGAGCGAAGTTCACCCAATACGACGACACCATTGCCGCAAACGAGCGCTCCGAAGCCGATGCCGAGGAGAGATCGGGCGAGCTCGTGTCCGGAAATACCCGGGGCGCGGCGAGATTGTTGAAGACGTACGGGATTTCAGACGCGTGCACGGTTTTGAGGTTTCGCGTGCCCGGCGCATACGGCGGTTCGTGCGTGAAGAAGTACCAATACGCACGACTTCCACGCTTCGTCTGCAGGCTCGCGTACAGCCGCATGTGCCACGCCAGCTCGTCGCGGAATGCCTGCTGCGACGAGCGCGTTGCTTCCTCGTCCGAACCGGCCGGATAGAGTTTCAAGAAGGCATCGGCCAAATCGCTCCACCGCATCCGCACGCGGTTGATCCATGCGGCGGCGGTCACGCCGCCGGCGAACGTCCCTTCGTCCTTGTTCGATCCAACGAGCACATCGACGGCCTGCTGCCGTCCCTGTGAAAAGGCCAGCGACTCATCCTCGGGAATGATCCAGCCGTCGACAATCATGCCGGCACCGGAGAGCGTTCGTGCGATCTCGTCAGCGGGTTTCGCGCGAAGCTCGTCGAGCGCCGCGAGTGACGGCGGCGGCGCGCCGCGCCGTCCCGTCGGTACCTCGGCCTGCCGTCGCGTGCGCATCGCCGCCAGGCCGAGGCCCATCCACGCCCCGCTCTCCGAGATTGCCCGGCGGAACAGTCCGCCGGTCCTCGGCGAGCCGACGAGGCCGGCGGCAATCGCCGCGCCGGCCGATTCGCCGAAGATCGTCACGTTGCGCGGGTCGCCGCCGAAGGCCGCGATGTTGGTCTGCACCCATTTCAATGCGGCGATCGCATCCAGCAGCGCCTGATTGCCGGACGCATTGTGTCCGGACTCGTTCGTCAGCTCAGGATGCGAGTAGAAGCCGAACGGACCGAGGCGATAATTGAACGTGACGACGACGACGCCCTGTCGGGCGAGCGCCGCGCCGTGGATATGCGGACTCGATCCGGCGCCTTCGCTGTACGCGCCGCCATAGATCCAGAACATGACCGGTCGCCGTTCGGATGCCGACTGCGCCGCGGTCCAGACGTTCAGGTACAGGCAGTCCTCGCCCGCCGGCGGTGAGTCGGGAAGATCGATTGCAATGTTCAGACGTCCGACACCCTTTGGCTGCACGCAGGCGTTGCCGAACCTGTCCGCGGTGCGGACGGCCGCCCGCTTCGCCGTCGGCTGCGGCGCACGCCACCGCAGCTGACCGACCGGCGGCGCTGCATAGGGAATACCTTTGAACACGCGCACGCCAGGCGCCGCGGCCGGCACACCCGAGACCAGGCCCGCGTCGGTCCTTACCGGTTCGCGAATAGCCGCGCGTGAACCGCCGACGATGGCAAGCGCGGCGGCGAACGTCAATGTCGCGCTGAACTCCAGGCGGTGCTGCCGCATGGCGGTGATTATCTGCCCGGCGAAATGGTATCGGGTTGGTGAGAAGTACCTTGCGAGAAATGAGATGTTGTCGACGACGGAGACCGGTTCGCTAAACCAGGCGAAATCGTGCGCGAATCTATCTGACAGACCCGTCCAACACGCCGCGAAGAGTTCACGAACGGATCGCTGCGACCAAACAAATACAGACCCGTCAATCAGTTAGAGTAAACTCTGGACCACGGTATCGGGGTTCGAATTCCTGCGTCCCATCCCCGATCTCCCTAACAAATCACGCGGTCTTGTTGCCCTCCCGTACAACCTGTGCGTCTTCTCGTGCATCTCTTTCGCGGGCGTCGCGTTCGCGCGGCTCGCAGACGGCCTCGAATCGACGCAGCTGATCGTGTAGCCCCCGACGGGTGGTCGCGAGGTAGGCGGACGTCGTGCTGAGATCGGCGTGGCCGAGGATCACCTGCACTGCGTGCTCCGGCACGCGGCTCTCGAGGAGAGACGGTGAGGCCATCGCCCGGCGCTGGGCTCCGGTAACACCGCTCTGAACGCATGCTTTATGGTGTAAAGTTAACCAATTGGTCATGCTTCATCCGGTCGACCAGGCAGCGCAAGGCAAGTAGGCGGGTTGTTCGTGATCGCGTGGTGCGGCGCCCTGACCGTCGTCGTATCCTTCCTCGGCGCGTTGGTGACGTTTCTGGTGGCGGCGACTGCACCCGTGTTCGGCATGGTGGCCTCCTTCAACATGAGGGGGTGTGTAGACGACCTCATGGAGGCGCCGGCACACGGCGGGGTGATTGCTCTCTCGGTTCCGTTGGGCCTTCTCGTTGCGTTTGCCGCGTGGCCGCTGATCGCCTGGGGTAAGTGGGGTTGGTTCCGTCGCCTGATTTCACGAGCACAACCCTGCCGGCCGCAACAAGTCAGGTCCCCTCACCACACCGTGGCGGGCACGGCCTCGACAACGACGGTGACTGACGCGGTCTCGTACTTGGCCGTCAGCACCGACCAGCACCAGCGCGAAGATCCGCCGTGGTTAACCGCGTGGAGTTCGTAATACTGATACTCGCTCATCGCGCGCCGCGCCCACCTTCGGTATGCGTCGATCCATACCCACCCGGCCGGTGGAGGCTCAGGAAGCGAAAGGTCAACGAGAGCGATGGATGATCGCTCGCAGCCGCGTGGCACATCGCCATGACCTCGCCGCGGTCGGTGACGTCCAGATTCGTGACCGAGACAGTCACTCCAAGGACGACGGTGTCGAATGGCAGGGCGAACTCCTGCTTGACCGTCGCATGAAATCCGACGGCCTGCTCGGCAGGTCATAAGCATCGACGATTGCCTGGTTCAATCAGTTCGTTGAGATAACGCGGCGACAGCCGGGCTCTTGGCTGAATCCGCACAGCGTGCGCAGGCGCGATCTGGTCGAAGCCAGACGTCCTGCGCCTTGCGGTTGCCGGGCAGTTTCTTGCCAATCAGATAGTCGAGCGCGCTCTTTGCGCCGACGCGCCGCTTGATGGCCCGCGTGGCCCGGCACTGCTCAATCCAGACTTTCTCGAATCGCATGGGCCGAACCATAGTGAAAAGACGACCTGCCAGGCGGCCGCTTCAGGGATGCACCACCGACAGCTTCAGGAATTTCTCGAACGGGTCGAAATCCCGGTCGCGATGCAGAAGGGAATGGCTCTCTCTGATGCAGAACGTCGCAATCAGGCAATCGATCGTCTTGCGAACGGTGCGGCCTCGTCTTCGCAACGTGCGGTAATTGCGGGCGGCTTCGCGCGCCAAATCGACGCCGCCGGTTGCGAACACTTCGAATCTCAGCAGAAGATGCTCGACCTCTTTGGCGGTCGCGTCGTCGCTGAGGCCTTGCAGCACTTCGCAGAAGATGACGTCCGTCAGGGCGAGACGCCGCCGATCCAGTTCCTGATCCAGCCAGTCGGTCTCAGCATTCTGCGCGCCCTGCAGGTAGTCGACCCAGACGGTTGTGTCGACGACGACCACTGAATCTATCGGACGACTCGCGCCAAACGCGACGCGCTAAGATCGCCCTCCCACGTCACTGTTCCGCGCAACCGGCGGATAGCGGCCTGGCCGCGGGTCTGAATCAACAGGCGAAGCGCTTGCTCAACCACGGCGCGCTTGGTTCGGGCGCCGCTGCTCCGCATCGCCTGTCGCATCAGCCGGTCGTCAATCTCGATGTTCGTCCGCATGCTTCAGCCTGCCGATGTGTAATAATCGCAGAATCATGTGTATCCGTCAAACGAGTATGAATAGACGGACGCCTCAACCTTCTGCTCCGGACGCGTGTTCAGCGATCTCGGGTGCGGAACGACTGGGTCGGAAACAGAATGCAACGCGTAGCGCGTGAACAGAGCAGAACGAAGAAACAGTACCGGAACGGTAACGCTGAGAAAGCTTAGCTACACTTCGGCTATGAAGCCAATTGACACCACAAAGCCCCACGCCGGCGACGTGGGTTCGATAGAGTCCTGGCTGGTATCGGCGGGGCGA
>JBPYEE010000220.1:0-11765 GCA_051985095.1 Vicinamibacterales bacterium
GGAGTGCTGCAGCTCAAGGATCACTTCGCCGAGCAAGACGTGATCGTGGTGATTTTCCACGACCACGGGTCGCGGTATCTCGGCAAGATGTTCAACGACGACTGGATGCGCGAGCGCGGGTTCATCGAAAAACACGGCCTGACGGCGCGCGATCTGGTCGCGACGCGAATGGCGGGCGAGCTCCGATCGATCGAGGCCAGCGAGCCGGTGGAAAACGCCGTCCGCGTCATGGCGGAGCATGACTTCTCGCAGCTGTCGGTAACGAAGGACAATCGGCTCGTGGGCTCGCTGAACGAGACTCAGCTGTACTCGCAGCTCGTGAAGCGTCCGGACGTGAAAACGCAGCCGGTCGAATCGATCATGATGCCGGCGTTTCCCTTCGTCGACATCTCGACGCCGGTCGATCTGCTGTCGTCGATGATTACGCCGCAGAACCCCGCGGTCCTCGTTCGGGACTTCAAAACCGACAAGACGTTCATCATCACGCGGTCCGATGTGATTCGCGTGCTGTAAGGTCGGGGATCGGCGGATCTGATGGCTGCCGCGCGCAAAACCGACGCGAGGATCCGCGCCCATATCAGCAGGCTGCTCGCCTGGGGTGACGCCCATGCGACCTTCGACGCCGCCGTGAAGGGGCTGCCGCCGCGCCGGCGCGGCGTCATTCCTGCCGGCCTCGAGCATTCGGCCTGGCAGCTCGTGGAGCACCTGCGACTCGCGCAGGCTGACATCCTCGAGTTCTGCACCAATCCGCGCTACAAGGCGAAGGCCTGGCCGGACGAGTACTGGCCGAGATCACCGGCGCCACACCGCCTGTCCGCGTGGACCACATCTGTCACCGCGTTCCGTGCCGACCGGCGGTCGCTGCAGAAACTGGCACCAGACGCCCGCGTGGATCTCCTGGCGGCGATTCCATGGGGAGAGGGCCAGACCTATCTCCGCGAGCTGCGTCGCCGATCACACGGCGTACCGCGTCGGACAGGTGATCTTCGTGCGCCGCGCGCCGGGTGCGTGGAAATGACGCGGCCCTCCGGCTGCGCTCTGCGCTCGATGACTCCGTGCACCCGTCGTCGTCGCGACGCGCCTGCGGACTACTGCGGCGGCGACGTCGGGGCGGCCGGACCATCCAGCACGACTTTGTCGAATCGATAGCTGAATTCGTTCGCGATGTAAACGGTGCGCTCGTCAGGGCACGCGATCGCGTGAATCGAGTCGAACCAGCCCGGGAGCCGACCGAGTTTGCCGAACACGCCGAGCACCTTGCCGTCGAGGCCCATCTTGTAGACCCTGCCAACGCTGCCGACGAAGATCACTTGAGTCGGCCCCGGTGTAATGCACATCGACCAGGTCAGGCCATCGAGGTCCCATTCGGTCTTGAACTTGCCGTCCGTGTCGAACACCTGCACGCGGCTGTTCTGCCGGTCGGCGACGTAGAGATTCGCGTTCCGGTCGATCACGATGCTGTGGGGCGTATTGAATTGCCCCGGCCTGGTACCGCGATCGCCCCAGTACTTGACCAGGTTGCCTTCGCGCGTGAACTTCGCCACGCGTGAATTCCCGTAGCCGTCGGTCACGTAGGTGCTGCCATCGGGTCCGACGGCGGTGTCGGTGGGCTGGTAAAAACTGGCCGGCGCCGGAATGGCGCGCTCGATCCCGTGAGTCATGTACACCCACGGCTCCAGACGCCGTCCCAGCGCCTGGACGATGCGCCCTTTGTTGTTGAACTTGACGACCAGGTTGTTGCCGGCGTCGACGAGCCACATGTTGTCCTCAGCGTCGAACCGCACGCTGTGCGCCGCGTGGAAGATCGTCGAGCCTTCGCCCATCGACCTGACGAAGTTGCCATTCTGGTCGAACTCGAGCAGCGGCACGTTGCCGCGGTTGAGCAGGAAAATGTGTTTCTGTGAATTGAGCGCGACCCCGACCGCTTCAGAAGGCCACACATTGGTCGGCCATTTGAAGAAGTCCTCGTCGACGTGGAACGGCAGCTGCGGCGCGCCATTGCTGCGCGTGGGGGCGCCGCCGCCGCGCTGCGCCGAAACGGTCATCGTGGCAACCAGCACTGCCAGGATTGCCGCCACGCCGTGCCGATAGCTGGGGACACCATGCGTGCGCGTCATCACGCACCTCCTTCAGGCGTCGTCCGTGACGCCGAGTTTGCGCAGAGCCTCATCCGGGCAGCCCGCCCACTCCGATACGAAGCGGTTTCCCTGATATTGCAGATCCTCGATGCCCATCCGGCTCGTCCAGAAGCCGGATGCGGTGAGATCGCGGAAGGCGTTGAAGAAGGCGATCGCGTGGGTCAGCGACGGATCATCATTGGACGTATACGCGATTTCATCGAGCAGTGCGCGCCGCTCGGCGTCGCCGCAGTCGACGAACCGCCGGTCGAACCGCGCTTGGGCCACCGTGTCGATCAGCGCGAGCCCGCCGCGCATCGCCGTCTGCCGGCGCGGCTGGTCGATCATCATGAAATCCATGAACTCCGGCACGCCGGCCTCGCTGGCGCTGCCCGATCGCTCGTCGCGCGGAAGAATCAGATCGACCAGGACGAGAACCGTCGCGTACTCGTGCGGCGTGAAGAAAGCGGGTGTGAAGGGCGTCGCCCGCCGGGCCGCGGCCGACCGCGCCTGCTGCGCGCGGGTGGCCGCCTGTTCCGCTTCGGCCGGCGTCCACGCCATCGCCGCGGCGACCGGCGCCCCGGCCAGCAGCGCCAGCGCCCCGCGCCTCGAAATCGGCGCTCCACCGTCGTCCCCCGGCGATGCCAGCAGGTTGTTCGGCCGCGGATCGGCGGGAGCTGTCATAGGGTCCCCAGGTTACGCGTGCGTGTGATGAACTCGGCGGTGCGCATCGCGAGCGCGAGAATCGTCCACGTGACGTTCTTGTCGGCGTTGGAGACGAAAGGCCCGCCGTCGGCAATGAACAGGTTCTTGACGTCGTGCGCCTGACAGTTCGCGTTGACGACCGAGGCGTTCGAATCGCGCCCCATGCGCGTCGTCCCGACTTCATGGATGATCCGCCCGCCCGTTTCGAGCCCGTACAGGGACTCACGCGACGGCATCGGCGAGAGCGGCGTCCCGCCCATGTCGTCGATGATCGCGCGGAACGTCTCCTGCATGTGTTTCGCCTGGCGCGCTTCGTGGTCGCTGAACTGGAAATGAAAACGCAGGACCGGAATCCCGAACTGGTCGATGACCGAGGGATCGATCTCGCAGTAACAATGCTCGTTGGGCACCATCTCGCCGCGGCCCGAAAAGCTGACCGTCGATCCGTAAAAGGCGCGGTAGTCGTCCTTCAACTGCCGCCCGTAGCCGCCGTAGCCGTTGAACCGCTGGATGCCCCGCATGATGCCGAATCCCGGGGCGCCGCGGCGGCCGCCGCCGAGCTCGATGTGATACCCACGCGGAAAATCGAGCGTCTTGTTGTCCAGCCACCAGGGCATGTAGAGGTGCGCGCCGCCGGTGCCGTCCTCGTTGTGCGGCACTCCGTGCGCCATCTTCGGGATGAAACCGCTGACGGTCAGTCCGGTGGAGTCCGTGAGATAGCGGCCGACCACGCCGCTCGAATTCGCAAGGCCATCGGGAAAGCGCGTGGAGGTCGAGTTGAGCAGCAGGCGGGCCGATTCGCACGCGCTGGCGGCCAGGACCACGATGCGCGCACGCACGGCATACTCGCGGCGATCGAGCGTGTTCACGTACGAGACGCCGGTTGCCAGTCCGCTGGCGTCGGTCGTCACCTCGCGTGCCATCGCGTTGGCGAGAATCTGCAGCCGACCGGTCGCGAGCGCCGGACGCAGGAGCACCGAGGGCGATGAAAAGTTCGCGTGCGTCGCGCATCCACGTCCGCATTGACCGCAGTAGTGGCACGCCGGGCGTCCGTTCAACGGGCGCGTCAGAATCGAGAGCCGCGAGGGAACACAGGTGATACCAAGCCGATCGGCCGAGCGCTTGATGAGCAGCTCGAAGCAGCGCGGCTTCGGCGGCGGCAGGAAGATGCCGTCTGGCTCATTCGGCAGGTTTTCGTGCGATCCGAAGATGCCGACGAGGCGGTCGAGCTGGTCGTAGTAGGGCTTCAGGTCGTCGTACGTGATCGGCCAGTCGTCGCCGAGGCCGTCGAGACTGCGGCGCCTGAAGTCGTCGGGACCAAACCGCAGCGAGATGCGTCCCCAGTGATTCGTACGGCCGCCCAGCATCCGGGCCCGAAACCAGTCGAACGCATCGCCGTCCGCGACGGTATACGGCTCGCCGTCGATCGCCCATCCGCCGATGCAGCCGTCGAACTCGCCGAAGGGCTTGGCCGGTGTGTCCGCGCCGCGACGGGGCGACTCGTACGCCCATGCGGACATCTTCGAATCTTTCTCGACGTCCCACATCCCGCCCGCTTCGAGCATGACGACATCGGCGCCCGCGTCGCAGAGGACCTTGGCCGTCATGCCGCCGCCGGCGCCCGAGCCGACGATGCAAACGTCGTACGTTTTGGGCACCCGAATGATCTGCATAGCTGACGAGGCACAGGCACAGGAACCGGACACGAGCCTGGCCCATGCGCGCTCCGCAGATTTCTACACCATGGCTGGCCGCCCGTGCGATCAAAATTGCAGCCCGGCCCCATGTCGACTGTCCCCGAGTCTGTGACGGCGCGCCCGCCAACTCGCCGCACGCCCGGATGGCGCCCGGCCTGCGCCAATCGTCGCGTTTTGGATTAAGGTTGCCGGGGCAGGGGCCGTTCCGTAATCGGCGGCCACTCGTCGTCCCTGGTGGAAGGAGACACCCGTTATGCATTCTCCAGGCAGCTGGCAGGTGAGCCTTCGGCGAGTCGTGTGGGGTGCGGCATTGGTGGCGGCGGCGGTCGGGGTCGTGGGTTTCGCGCAAGCGCCGACCTGGAAGCGAACCACACCCATCAACGACGTTCCAAATCCTTATCGCCGCGACGCGAACTGGGCACAGCTGCCGTCCGGCATGCGGTGGGGTTCGGTCATCGGGGCTGAACCCGGGCCCGACGGCAGCATCTTCGTCGTCCATCGATGCTTTGAGAATTCGTGTGCGGGCCGGACGGAACCGCCGATCCTCAAGTTCGATCCCTCCGGGAAGGTGCTGCGGAGCTGGGGTGTCGGCGACTTCGTTTTTCCGCACGGCCTGTACGTCGATCCGCAGGGGCATGTGTGGGTGAGCGACGCCCAGGAGAAGGACGGCAAAGGCAATCGCGTCGTCGAGTACGACGCCGACGGTCGCGTCCTGCTGACGATCGGCGACGGAAAGCTGCAGCAGCCGACCGACGTGGTGACGGCGCCAAACGGCGACATCTTCGTGACCGAGGGTCACACGATCGGCGGGCCGGTCAATCGTGTCAGCAAGTGGTCGCCACACGGCACGTTCATCAAAGCGTGGGGCCGCCACGGATCGGCGCCGGGCGAGTTCGACGTGCCGCACACGATCGCCATCGACTCGTACGGGCGGCTGTTCGTGGGGGACCGCAACAACAATCGGATCCAGATCTTCGACCAGGAGGGAAATTTCCTGGACGAGTGGACGCAGTTTGGCCGACCGAGCGGGATCGCGATCGCGAGCGACGACACGATCTACGTTGCCGACTCCGAATCGTGGGGCCCCGACGAGCCCGGCTGGAAAAAGGGGATTCGGGTCGGCAGTGCGCGCGACGGGTCGGTGAAGTATTTCATCGAAGACACCGAATCGACCACCCAGGATCACAGCGGCGCGGAAGGGGTGGGCGTGGACCGCGACGGCAACGTGTACGGCGCCGTCGTGAGACGGATGATGCTCGAGAAGCACGTGGCGTCGCCGGCCCTGCAGGAGGCGACGCGGGCCCAGGCGCGCCTGTTCGATTTCGCCCAGCTGCAACGCTACCGCGCGAGCAATCGCGCGACGGCGGCCGCGCCACATCGCGTCGTGTTCCTCGGCGATTCCATTACGGACAACTGGCAACGCCCGCAATTCGGCGGATTTTTTCCCGGCAAGTCGTACGTCAATCGCGGCATCAGCGGTCAGACGACGCCGCAGATGCTGTTGCGCCTGCCGGCCGACGTCGTCGCGCTGCGGCCTGAGGTCCTGGTGATCCTGGCCGGCACGAACGACATTGCGGGGAACACAGGGCCCGAAACCGACGACGAGATCGAAGGCTACCTCCGCGCGATGTGCGAGCTCGCCCAGGCGAATCATATCCGCGTGGTACTGGCGAGCCTCACGCCCATCAGCGATTACCATCGACATCCGCCGGCCGCGGCGATGCCAATCCGCCGCCCGCCCCAGCGGATCCTCGCCCTCAACGCGTGGATCAAGCAGTACGCGGCGGCGCACCAACTCGTCTATCTCGATTACTTCACTGCGCTGGTCGATGCGAAAGGGATGCTGCGCGAAGAGCTGAGCGAGGATGATCTGCACCCCAACGCGAAGGGCTACGCCATCATGGCGCCGCTGGCCGAAGCGGCAATCCGACGCGCGCTGCAGTAGCGCCTAGCCGATCGCCCGCGGCGGGGCGGTGCTCGATCGGATCGTCACGGTGTGCGGCAACGTCACCGACTCGGGCGGCCGACCGTCGCCGTTCAGGATGTGCAGCAGCAGGCGCACCGTTCCTTCTCCGATGGCGCGCATCGGCTGCGCCACCGTGGTCAGCGGCGGATCGGTGTAGCGCGCAAACCGGATGTCGTCGAAGCCGACGACCGAGAAATCATCGGGCACCCGCAGGCGGTGTCGCTTCGCCGTCTCGAGCACTCCCATGGCCATTTCATCGTTGAAGCAAAAGATGGCGGTCGGCGGATCGCGCCGTCCGAGGAGGCGCTCGGCCGCGACGGCGCCGGACTCGATCGAGAAATCGCCGTTCATGACGATGAAATCACGCTCCGCCCTCGCCTGCTTCGCACGCGTGGTCGCGCCGTTCAACCGATCGCGGCTGAGCGGACTGACCAGCGGTCCCGTGATGATCCCGATGCGCCGGTGGCCGAGTCGATACAAGTGATCCATCGCCTCCGCGGCGGCTTTGGCATTGTCGATGTGCACGCTCGGGATGCCGAGGTGTGGGTTGAATTCGCAGCCGTTGACGACGGGTGCGCACCGCGGCGCCATTCCGCGCACCAGCTCGGCGGCGGTCTTCGGCAACCGGTGCCCGAGAAAGATCAACCCGTCGGCCTCCTTCCGCTTCAGCATCAAGGCGTAGCGGTCTTCGCGCTGTGCGTTGTGCTGGGTATCCCCGAGCAGGACCGCGTACCCCTCCCGCTGCGCCGCTTCTTCAATGCCCCGCAGGATGAGGGAGAAAAACGGGTTGGAGATGTCGGGGACCGTCACGAGCAGCTTCGCCGTCTTGAGGGTCCGCAAGTTCTTGGCGGTGGAATTGGGCTCGTATCCCAACCGTTCGATGGCGCGCATCACGCGCCGGCGTGTGTCGGGCGCGACCACGTCCGGCTGGCTCAGCACGCGGGAAACCGTCGCGGTCGAGACGCCCGCGCGCTTGGCGACCTGGTAGATGTTCGGCACGGAGGCCACGATGATACCCCTTGCACGGTGCGGCAGGGCTTGCTACGATCTGCGGCCATTGTAACCGATTACATACCAAGTGAAATCGGTTACGGCACATGGTGCCGGCACACCGGAGGAGAGGGGCATATATGGCTGCTGCCCGTTCGTGCGCCGCCCTTTCTTGTCCCGCCGTCCCTGCGGCGGCCGCCGCCGCCCGAGGCACCACCGCCGCCATCGTCGGGCGCGTCTCGGACGCCACCGGCGCCGCGCGGCCGGGCGCCACGATCGCGATCGAAAACGTGGCGACGCACGACGTCCGGGCCGCGCCCGCGAACGGCAAGTACCGTGTCAACCTGGCGCCGATCGCCGCTTACACGGCGAGGGGGAGCGGTAGGGCCTCACGTCGCAAACGACGAGCGTGTCGCTGTCGGCCGGCGATCGCGCGCGGGTCGACCCACGACCGGAGATTGGGCAGGTCGCGGAGAACGTGACAGTCGTGGCCGAATCGCCTCTTCTGCAGACCGACACCGCGACGGTGAGCTCGCTCGTCAGTGCGAAGGCGGCGCAGGACCTGCCGATGAGCGGCCGCAACGCCCAGCGACTCGTTCAGCTCGTGCCCGGGACGTTCGAAGGGCTGCCCAAATCGCGCGCGACCGGTACGCGGCATCAGACGTCCGCGCTGCGGCTCACTCGACAAGCAGAACCATCAGCTGATCGAGACGGCGTCGGCAATAACGAACGCGCGATCGGCACCGTCGGCCTCAAACCGTCGATTGACGCGATTGCCGAGCTGGTAATGCAGACCAGCATGTTCACCGCCGACGTCGGTCGCACGGCCGGCGGCGAACTGTGCGTGCGGCACCGCGGGGTTCGGCAGCATGACACGCACCGGCAACAACATCCCGCGGCAGATGCAGTTCGCCGCGAAGCTGCGCTTTTGGGGTAAGGTGTCACGCATGGAAGTCCCTGTTCACGACCGCCATGGCAGGGCGTCGACGCGCGGAGGTCGGACCCGAACCTGGGCGGCGCCGGTCGCGAGATTCTTGTGGGTCATGCTCGCGGGCGCGGCCGTCCTGCATGCCCAGCCGCCGCAGGGTCAGGGCCGCGGCACCGTCGTCACGAGTCCGCGCAACGCGTACCCCCCTCGACCACCCGATGATCCGGCCGCCGTCGAACGCGGACGCGCGCTCTACTCGGTGAACTGCGCGTTTTGCCATGGCCCGGACACCCGCGGCAGCGACAACGGACCGAGCCTGCTGCGTTCCGGCGTCGTGCTCGACGATCGCCACGGCGAGTTGATCGTGCCGATCGTGCAAAACGGGCGTCCGGATCGCGGCATGCCGCCGTTTGCATTTTCCGGCGACCAGGTCGCCGATGTGGCCGCCTTCATCCACACCTTCAAGGCGGCCGGGTACGACGAATCTCGCCAGAAGCCGCCGAGCATCGTCGTCGGCGATCCCCAGGCGGGCTCGTCGTTTTTTGGCGCCAAATGCGCGTCGTGTCACTCGGCCACCGGTGACCTGAAGGACATCGCCAGCCGGATTCCTGACGAGAAGCGCCTGCAGCAAACGTGGCTGATGCCGGGAAGCGGTGGCGGTCGCGGCGCCCCCGCTGTGGTCCCGCCGGCACCGACCGCCGTGGTCACGCTGCCAAGTGGCGAGCGCGTCGAGGGGCCAATCGAGCATCTCGATGACTTCACCCTCGCGCTGATGGCCGCTGACGGGACGTACCGCTCGTTCCGCATCGAGCGGAACAGTCCCAAAGTCGAGATTCGCGATCCGCTTGCGGGACATCGCGCGCTGTTGCCGACCTACACCGACCGTGACATCCACAACGTCACAGCGTACCTGGTGACACTGAAATGACGAGCCTCACGTCACATCATCGGCGCGAGACGGCCGCTGCGGGGGCCGGATCATGGTCGTGTCGACGCGCGCTGGGTGGCCTGGTGAGTGGCCTCATCCTGGGCACCTCCTCGCTCGTGCTGATCGCGCAACGCAACGGTCTCGATCCCGGCTCGCTCCTCAAGCCGCTGTCCGAGGCCTGGCCGACCTACTCGGGCGACTACACCGGCCGGCGCTACAGCGCGCTGAAACAAATCGATCAGACAAACGCCAAACAGCTGGCGCTCGCCTGGACCATCCGGCTCGCCGGCGGCGCGGGCGCGACGGGACCGGCGAGCGGCGGACCGGCGCTGCCACCGCCATTCGGCCCGGCGCCCACGATCATCGGCGGCGAAGGCACGGGCGAGGTCGTCGTCGGCGGCGCCACCCAGATCAAAGGCGCGATTCTCGAGGTGAACGACATCCTGTACGTGACCGCCCCGGATAACGTCTGGGCGCTCGACGCCCATGACGGGCATGAACGATGGCACTACTTCTGGAAGACGAAAGGGGGGACGCATATCGGGAATCGAGGCGCGGCGATGTGGGGGCCCTACCTGTTCTTCGTCACGCCGGACGACTACTTCGTCTCGCTCGATGCACGAACCGGTCAGGAACGCTGGCACAAGGAGGCGGCCAGCTTTGAGCAGCAGTATTTCCTGACGTCGGCGCCAATGGCGATCGGCAACCACATCATCGTGGGCACCGGAAACGACCTGGATTCACCCGGATACCTCACCTCCTACGATCCGGAGACGGGGGCGCAGCAGTGGCGGTTCTACACGGTGCCGATGAACGCCGGCGAACCCGGACTCGAGACCTGGAAGAATCTCGATGCCGCGCGACACGGCGGCGGCCATCCCTGGCTGCCCGGGGTCTACGACCCTGATACGCATCTCTACATCTTCGGCACGGGCAACCCGACGCCCGCGTATACGTCGCAAACGCGCGGCGAAGGCGATAATCTGTTTACCTGCTCGATTGTCGCCGTGAACGTCGACACGGGGAAAATGGCGTGGTACTACCAGACGTCGCCGCACGATACCCACGACTGGGATTCGGCGCAGACGCCCGTGCTCGTTGACGGCGACTTCCGCGGCAGTGGTCCGCGCCACATGCTCTTGACCGCCAGCCGCAACGGCTACTACTTCACCCTCGATCGCATGACCGGCGAGCACATGATCACAAGCCGTTTTTCCGACACCGTGAACTGGGCGCAGCCGGGCCTGAACTCGCGCGGCCAGCCGGTGCGCGACGCCGCGAAGGATCACGATATTGCCGGCGCGCTCGTGTCGTCAGCCAACGGCGGCGCCACCAACTGGCCACCGCCCGCGTATTCGCCGGAGACCGGATTGTTCTACGTGCCGCTGTCCGAGAGCTATGCGATGTACTACCTGAGCGAAACGGATCCCCGCGGCGCCATGGGGCTGGGTGGCAAGGAGGAGATCGGTGTCGGCTCGATGGGTACGTACCTCGTCGCGATCGACCCGAAGACCGGCAAAACCGTCTGGCGACACCGATTCAATTCGGTCGGCGCGGGACATGGCGCCTCGGGCCTGCTGGTGACGGCCGGACGGCTGTTGTTTGGCGGCGACATCTCAGGAAACTTCGTTGCGTTCGACCCGGCAAACGGGACCCCCATCTGGCACTCGCACATCGGGCAAGTGACGAACGCGCCCGAGACGTACCTGGTCGATGGACATCAATACATCCTCGTGGCTGCGGGAGACACGCTTTATGCGTTCACGCTTAACTAGACGCGAGTTTGGAACGCTTGCGCTCGCCGCGCTGCCGGTGGTCCGCCTCGGGGCGGACTCGACGTACCGGGGTGTCCGGCTTGGCGCGCAGACGTACAGTTTCCGCGACCTGCCGCGAACCCCCGGCGGCGACGCCATCGATCCGGTCATCCGGGCGTTGCGCGAATGCGAGCTCGCTGAATGCGAGCTGTATGCGCCGCAGGTCGAGCCGCAGTTCAACAGCGGTGCCCGTGGACGACGAGGCGATCCGCCGTCACAGGAAGCCGTGGACGCGCGGGCGGCGCTCCGCGCCTGGCGCCTCGAGACCCCGCTCGATCACTTCCGGCAGATCGGCGAGAAGTTCAGGAAAGCGGGCATCGAAATCTACGCCTACAACTACAGCCCGAACATGAGTTTCACCGATGCCGAGATCGACCGCGGGTTCGAGATGACCAGGGCGCTCGGCGCGCAGATCATCACCGCCTCGACGCAGCTCGATACCGCGAAGCGGATCGCGCCCTTCGCCGAGCAGCAAAAGATGATCATGGCGATGCACGGGCACTCCAACACCCGGGACCCGAACGAATTCGCCTCGCCCGAGAGCTTCGCCGCCGCGTTGACGATGTCGAAGTACTTCAAGGTCAACCTCGACATCGGCCACTTCACCGCGGCAAACTTCG
>JBPYEE010000221.1:0-17182 GCA_051985095.1 Vicinamibacterales bacterium
GAGCGCGCGAATTGCGATATCGACAAGCAGACGGATGGCGTACTTGGGATCCTGCTCGAACGAGCGCTCTTCGCCTCGCTCGATCGCCCCGAGCAGCAGGCCCTCGTCCAGCGCGTGCGTGCCGCCAAGCACGCGCAGCAGCGGCGTCGACTCCATGACCGTATCGCCGACCGCCACGGTGACCTCGATCACCCCCTGTACGTGACCGGCAAGCCGGAGCAGCTCGTCACTGTCGATCCGCTGGACGGCGCGCGGCCGTCCGCGGTGCGTCAGCACCTGCGTCGGGGGGCCGACCGTCGGCTCCCCAACCGATTCCTCGTGCAGCCCCGCGTGCGGCCGCGGATACAGGTCGGCGATGACCCGGCGGCCCTGATCGCCGGTAAACGTCAACATGCGTTGAATCTGCAACAGCGCGATGCGCTGGATCAGGCTGATGAACATGGCGATGCTGACGACGAGCAGCACGATGACCGTGAGCGCGCTGGCGCGCGGCACCCGGTTTGAGCCGGCGCGATCGACCCACGCCAGCGCGGCGATGGCGTAGAGGAACGTGGCGCTGAAGACGCCGAGCGAGTGAGAGATCCAGGGGTCGCGCGCCAACCAGAGGACGAGCCGGGGCGAGTAGGCGGTGGCGCTGAACTGCACCATGACGAACGTCAGAGAAAAGACGATCGCCGTCAGCGCCATCGTGCCCGCCGCGACCGTGGAATAGAGGGCGATGGCGCTCGGCACGCTCATGGTGGAGGCGAAGTCGGGCCAGGCGCGCCGCTCGAGGGGCGGCAGGACGATACCCGCCACAATGGCCGCCGCCGCGTAGATCGACGGGACGACCCACCCACGCGACCGGTGCGTCAACTCGTGCGAGCGCATGCTACGTGAGCGAGTGTCGTGGGCCGGCCGGAGCGCGCCGACCCAGCGACACTCGCTTCGCGCAGACGGCCCGGGCCACGTCGCAGCGCCCAGGTCCTCGCGCGCGAATCAAACTCAATGACGCCCGCCGCCGCCTCGCATGCCTCAGCCGCGAGTCCCGCCGACACTCGGGCGGTAGCTGGCAAAGCCACTGCTCCCCGCGCGTCCGGAATCCCGCATTCGTTGCGTCCCCTCGGCGCGCGCGCCCCAGTCGCGATTGAGTTGGTCCATCGTGCCGCGACTGGCCTCCGATCCCGGGCCGGCGGTTCCGGTCGGACGCTCGACGTTGTTCCAGCCGCCGCTGCCGTACTTCTGCCACGTGCCGCCCTGTTTGCGGTACACGTTGCCGTCGTTGCCGGCGAAGACGTCGCCTGACCCCGACTTCCCGACCACCGTGCTGCCCTGGGGTCCGGGCCCGGACACCGCCCGCCCACCGCCGCTCCCCTGCGTCACGCGCCCGGTCGTGCCGGTCGCGCGAGTCGTGGCTCGCGAGGTCTGTGCCCACTGATCGCCTCGCTTGACAGCCGTCGAACCCCAACTGCCGTACACGCCGGATCCCTGCCCGGGTGCGGCTGCCAGGCCGGTGCGCGGGTTGTAGGCCAGGACGGCGCCGCGCGCGCCCGACGGCCCGTATGCCACGGCGCCGCGCGAATAGGTACTGGTCGAGGGGTTGTATCGGGCGCCGTAGCCGGCGCCGCCGTACGGACCGTAGACGGCCGCGCCCCGAGAATAGGTGCCCGACCAGGGGTTGTAATGGGCGCCGTAGCCGAAGGTGGGGTAACAGGGAAAATAGCCAGGGATGCCGCCAACCCCACCCACGTAGGGCGGGTAGTAGTAGCCGGTGCCCCACACCGGGACGCCCCAGGCGACCATCAATCCCATGTACGCCGGGTCAGCGGCAAATTCGACGCTGTCCTCGTCGGCGTGGTTCACCCTGACGTAGGTCACGTTGTGGGCGGGCGAACCGACGGGAATTTGGTAGATCTCGTTCGGAACCGAGTCGGCCACCTCCCAGGGTCCGGTCGGCGTCATT
This sequence comes from Vicinamibacterales bacterium, assembly GCA_051985095.1. Lineage (GTDB taxonomy): Bacteria > Acidobacteriota > Vicinamibacteria > Vicinamibacterales > CAVVIG01 > Gp6-AA45. Next base: position 1,943 of record JBPYEE010000221.1, read on the forward strand.
CCGACGAACCAGACGCCCTGGAAGCACAGGTAGAACATGTCGGCGACTCTGAAAATGTCCTTGTCCGTGTTGACCGCGCGCGACATCGTCGTCTGCTCGATGGGCTGGAACTTCGGATTGCCCTGATAGCCAACCGGTGGCGCCGTGATCTCTCGTCGATTGACGATCGCGGTCTGCGGGACCTCGGCGAGGAGGACCGCCTCCGCCGCCTGCCGCGTTCCCGGCACCGAGGCCAGGACGCGTGACCGTGGGTGTTCGAGCGGGATGCGCCCGAAGTCGGCCGGCAGCGTGGGGGTCGCAAACGTCCAGGGTCCGCTGAAGTCGGGCGCCGAGAACCAGCGGCCGGCGACCAGATAGTACAGAGGGCCGTCTTTGCCGAGCCGGAAGAGGTCGCTGTCCGTATTGCTGACCCAGAGCAGGTTGGTGCCCTTGACCGGTGAGTACAGCGGTGCGCCGTCGAGGAGAATCACCTCGGCCGGCTTCTCGCTGACAAGGACGACCGGCATGTGGCCCACGGGAAACGCCTGCCCCGGCACGGCCGCCCTGACGTCGGCCCAGTTGCCGTCGTTCGGCAGTGCGCTGAAGCCGGCCGGCAGCGTGCCGGCGCGCCGCCACGGCCCCTGAATCGACGGCGCGGTCAGCCAGGATTTCTCGACCCGCAGGTAGAACGTCCGTGACGGCGGGTGCTCGAAGAGATCCCAGTTGGTGTTGACGGCAAATCGCAGATCGTTCTGCGCGATCGGACTCCAGATCGGATCACCGTCGAGGTTGACCAGAATGGCCGGCGTCTGGCTGAAGAACACATCCGGCGGATCGGCCTTCACGCCGTCGACGTTTTTCGGGGCGATCTGACTGGTATCGACCATCGCCAGCACGCGATCGAGGGCGATGACGCGTTGCTCGCGCGGGATCGCCGCGACGATTTCGGCGACGACGCCCTCGACCGACTCTTTCGGCAACGTGGGGAAGTTCGCTTCGGTAATTTCAAATTCCGAGAAGTTGACGAGGCGGTCGACCAGAGCGACCTGCGTATGGTTTTCGGCTTTGATCGTGCCAAGCGCCGGGATCTGCTGGCCGGCGGCGAGGTACGACACCGCCGCATACAGCGTCATGTCACGGTGATTGACCCAGCTGGCCACCTGCGGCTGATAGAGCACCACGCGCGCGCCGCTCGCCGTCGCGTAGGTGCGCGGCCAGGCGCCGTCAACGGGCGGCGGCTGCGACTGTGCGGTCCTGGTCGAAGACGCCGGCGGGGTCGCGCGACCCGCTTGTGCGGCGACGAGCGGCGAAGCAGCAAACGCGAGGAGACTCGCGACTGCACTGCTCGCGGCGAGTGCCTTCATGGTCGTCGCCGCCTGCTGCAAGTCCCGCTCCGTGAGCGAGCGCGTCGACGCCGCGGAAAACGCGGCGCCCCGGTGGCGGCCTGTCGAATGCCGCTCACCACATGTCGTGATCGGCGCGGGAGGAGCGAAATCAGCGCGATCCGCAACTGTCGCGGCAGCCAGTTGCGGATCCTGCGGCAGCGTCTGGAGAGGCCGCGCGAGGATCTAACGGACCGGCGCTGATCGGTCCGGCAGACCAAAGACGTGACGGTGTTTCGCCGTCACGAGATGGCGGTGGAGAACCGCCAGTCGATGCTCATGGATGCGTGCTCTTCGGCGGGAACGTCCTGTCTATCCGGGATCCGCATGTCGCAACATCGGTGCCGGGACGATCCGCGCGGGATCGCCGTGCCGTGCGCCGGGCGCCCTCGGCCGATGGGTGGTTCATCACGACAGTCCGTGATTGCGCGCCGCCGAGATCCAGCTGCTGTCGTCGGCGGCCAGTGGACGCTCGAACTCGCGAACGACGGTGCGAAAGGGGTCCTTCAACACCGTCTGGACGCCGGTTCCGGCGATCACGATCAGCCAGGCGATGCCCTCGTCGAACATCGCCGCCAGCGCCTCGAGATCGTCGGACGTCAGGCCGCGCCAGAACCGGCCGTCGGCGGGATCGCAGTCGTCGTCGTCGGCGGATGCTTCGTTCATCAGACACTGCGGAAAGAACAGGCCCGCGAGCGTCTTGGCGAGCATGGGCCGGCGGTGGGAGTCCTTCTCGAGCAGCGTCGCATCGTAAATCGTCATGGTGCCGCCCGAGTACAACCGCCCGACGATCTCGTAGTCGAGATCGGCGTCCGCGCGTTCTGCGTACGCGGCAACATAGAGAACAAACGTGCGACCGCTCATAGAGCCTCCATCCGTTAGGTGCTCGCGATTTGCACGCGCGCCGACGAATCCCGCACGATGCCCAGCTTTTTCATCCGGAAGCGGAGCGTGTTCGGGTGCAGGCCGAGCCGCTCCGCGGCATTGCCGGGACCGTTGATCCGCCAGTGGCAGGCGCGCAGCACATCCTCGATGTGCGCCCGTTCGATCGTCGTCAGTGTCGTGTCATCGGGAGCTTTCGCGGCGGGCGTGCGCTCGAGCCGCTCGTCCAGCAGCCGCAGCGTGTCGCCCGTCGAATGGATCAGCGCGCGTTCGAGGACGTTTTCGAGCTCGCGGACGTTGCCGGGCCAGTCGTACTGCTGCAGCACGTCCATCACGCTCTGCGGAATCCGCTTGATCCAGCGATGCATGGCGCGCTGGCGTTTGTGGATGATGAACCACACGAGGTCCGGGATGTCCTCGCGACGCTCGCGCAGCGGCGGCAGCTGGATCGGAAAGACGCTCAAGCGGTAGTAGAGGTCCTCGCGGAAGGTGCCGTCGGTCACCGCCTTCGCGAGATCGCGGTGCGTGGCCGCGATGATCCGCACGTCGACTTTCTGGGTGGTCGACGATCCGAGCCGTTCGAAGGCGCCCTCCTGCAGGACGCGCAGCAGCTTGGTCTGGAGTTCGGGCGGCAGATCGCCGATCTCGTCGAGGAACAGCGTGCCGTGATGGGCGAGCTCGAATCGTCCCTGCCGCGTGCCGACGGCGCCGGTGAAGGCTCCCCGGGCATGGCCGAACAGTTCGCTCTCGATCAGCGTCGGCGGCAGCGCCGCGCAGTTCACGATGACCAGCGGATTGGACCGCCGCGGCCCGCGATCGTGAATCGCGCGCGCGAACAGTTCCTTGCCGGTCCCGGTTTCGCCCAGCAGCAGCACCGAACTCGACGTGGGTGCCACTTCCTGCAGTCGCGCCAGCGCCGTCCGCAGCACCGCGCTCTTGCCGATGATCTCCTCGAATTCGGGCAGCGCGGCGTCGCGCTTCTCGAACGGCTCCCGCTCGCGCTCGAGTTGCGCCATCAGGCGCGCGAGATCATTCCGGGCTTCCCGGAGCATGACGTCCTGGTGCCGGCGGTGCAGGCTCCCGGCCAGCATCGCGACGAGCAGCTGCAGGCGCTCGACGAGCGGCGGCGGCCACGCATGATGATCCCGGACCGACTCCAGCGACAGGACGCAGGCGAGCTCACCACCGACGCGCGCCCGGATGATCACCGCCGAACGCACCGGCAGATGACGCAGGTGGTCGAACACCTCCGGGGTCATCGCGTCGGCCGGCACATCGGCGGGAATCCGTTCCAGCACGAGCGTGTCCCGCTCGGGACGGATGCTGTCCCACAGCCAGAGGCCCAGGCCGTCGCCGCCGTGTTCGATCTCTACGGATTGGTCCGCCCAGTGATAGGTATTGACCGCCTCGCCCTGGCCGCCGTACTCGGCCAGGACGGCGCGGTCGACGTCAACCGCCTGACCGACGCGTTTGAGCGCCGGCGTGATCGCATCGCCGAGATCGGCGGAGTCGATATCGCACAACGTTGACGACAGTTCCGCGAGCAATCGATCCGTTTGGCAACACCACTGCTCCATGTGGGTCGCAGTGACCGTTTCCATGTGTCCGTCCCCTTCTGAACCAGCTGTCGACGGAAGAGCACTGTAGCCGTCCCGCGGTCGGTGATCACCCCACAGAAGTCTCTGTTCCGTCTGAAAGAAGTAATAGGGGCGGGCATTGTTCTGGTGCAGACGATGTTGCCACCGACCGCTCGGCTACGGTCGGCGAGGTGCTCGGAATCGGGATGCGCGCTTCAATCTCCGTACCTTGTCCGGGAGCCGACTGAATGCAGACGTCGCCGCCGACGGCGCGCGCGCGCTCGCGAAGGCTCACGAGGCCGAGGCCGTCGAATCGCCGCTCCGGGACGAATCCGCATCCGCCGTCCACGATGCGCAGCACGATGACATCGCCGGCGCGCATCATCGTGACGCGCGCGCTGTCGGCGCCACTGTGTTTGGCCACGTTGGCCAGCGCCTCCTGCACGATGCGAAACAGGCACAGCGCGATCGACGCCGGCAGCGACGGCAGGTCGGCCACCGAGAACTGGACCAGCACGCCCTGTTCGGTCATCTCGCGGCAGTGACTCGCGACGGCTTCGACCAGACCGAGCGCATCGAGCTTTGCGGAGTGGAGCCGGTGCGACATCGCGTGCAGTTCCCGGGCGACGGTCGCGCTGTCGTCGATCAGCAGCTGCACGATCGCCGCGCTGTCCGAGTCCGGGCTGATCAGCCGCTGCAGTTCGTCGAGCCGGATGGCAATCAGCGCCATGCGCTGGCTGACGCTGTCGTGCAGTTCGAGCGCGATCCGGCGGCGTTCGTCCTCCTGCGCGGCGATGAGTTTCCCGCTCAGTTCGCGCAGCGCCCGCTCAGCGTTCCGCTGATCGGTGAAGTCGATGGCGCCGCCGAGATAACCGAGAAACGTCGTGTCGAGGTCGTAGAGCGGAATGCCCTTGTTGATCAGCCACCGGTACTCTCCGTCGTACCGCCGGATGCGACATTCGATCGAAAACGCCTCGCGCGCCCCGAACGCCCGCAGATAGGCGCCCATGCACCGTTCGCGGTCGTCCGGATGAAGGGCTTCGAGCCACCCGACGCCGCATTCGCGCTCGATCGGGCGGCCGGTCAGGTTGAGCCACGTGCGATTGACGTAGCTGCACGCCCCGTCGGTCCCCGACAGCCAGACGCCGACCGGCAGCGCATCGGCGAGCCGGCGAAACCGCTCTTCGCTCTCGCGCACGAGCAGCTCCGCGTGTTTTCGCTCCGTGATGTCGGTGTGCGTGACGACCGCCCCGCCTTCGTTCCGCTTGAGCGCGGTGACCTTCATGTGGAACCAGCGCTCGCCGGCGGCCTGGACCATGCGGTAGTCGATCTCGAAGTCGCGACGCTTTCCCTCGCACACCTCGGTCACGCCGCGCAGGGCGTCGGCCCTGGTCGTTGCCGCCATGCCGTCGGCCGTGCGGCTCGCGTCGATGTAGTTGGCGCGAGGGGCCAGCGGCCAGGGCGACTCGGCGCCGGATTCGTTGACGGCCAGAACAATCCCATGACGGTCGAGGACCGCGACGCTCGCCGGGAGCGACGACAGGATGGCGGTCTTCAGCGCGTCGCTCCGCTCGAGGGCGCGGCGCGCGCGTGCGCGCTGCACATCCCACGCGAGGAGGATGGAGAAGGCCCGGAAGCGATCGAGCTGGCTGAGCGACGAGACGGCCCGTGGATCGGCCGCCACCCAGAACAGCGCGCCAAATCCGGCGCCGCCGATGTTCAGCGGCGTCGCAACGATCTGCGCCGGCTGCGGCCGCCCCTCGAGCCGCGCGCGCAGGGGGCGCGGCAATTGATCGATGGCGGTGAAGGTCACCGATTCGCCGCACTGGAGCCGAAGCGAGCCCCAGTCCGGATCCTGCGGATCGCCGAATTCCCACAACCACACGTCATCCACGCCGACCGCGTCCGCAATCCGGCGCAGCGTGGCCGTCAGAATGTGCGGCGCGCTCCGGCCGTGAGTCTGCGCCGTCGCGATCAGGACATCGACCAGCCCGGCTTCAAATTGCTCCCATTGTCGAAGGGAGGTGTCCAGTTGTCGCCGCTTGCGCGTCTGCAGCGCGATCGCGAATGCCAGCAGCGCGCCGAGCGCCGCACCGTCGACGCGCGCCGCGCCGAAGCGTTGCCGGAGGTGTCCGAGCGCTGCGGTCGCCGCGCCCCTCGGCACGAGGGGACCGACTGCGACGCCGCCGTCGAACAGCAGTCCCGCGCCGCGCCACGCGGCCTGCCCCGTGTGGACGCGTGCCGGCGCGCCGGCCGACTCGGGATGGACGATCAGATCCGCCGACCGCGACGCGCTGAAGCCGACGTGCGACCCCAGAACCAGGTAGAGGCCACCGAAGAGGAAACGCCTGGCAAGCCGGGTCATGGCAGCATCGGCCCCACATACCGAACCGGCCGGTCGCCGAGTGCGCGGCCTTCTTCGATCTTCTGGCGGATGCGAAGCAGGTAGCGATCGGCCGTCGACGGGTCGTATCCGGCGGCCAGAAAGGCCTGGCGCCACTGACGGTCGGTGAGGCGTGCGAGCAGCGCACTCCCCCACCGCACGTCGGCCGGTGCGATCCGGCGCACGATTTCGTTGTGAACGGCATGATAGTCGTCGAACTCGACATAGCCGTCCCTGATGCCGGTGACGAACCGTCGGCGTTCGAACGCCGACGGATCATTGGGCTTCGGATTATGCCGGTTCGTGGCGCCGAGGGAGGTGCCGAGATCGCGCACGACGTACCAGCGCCGCGCCCCGTCGGCAGGCGAGGCGATCTCGTAGAGGGTGTTGTTCGAGTCCTTGAGGTCGGCGCTGTTCAGGAGCACGAGAATGACGAGCAGCCCCTGGTACGGGAGCGTGCCGACGAACGGGTTGTCGGCCCACTGCCACCGTCCCACGTCGTGCAGCGACGGATCGGACAGCCGAAAGCGCCCGCCCCGTACGACGTGCGGGTGTGAGCCGGTCAGCAGCGTGAACGGGTCCAGGTAGTAGACGGGCGGCTGGCGATACCCGATGGCTGACAGCACGCGGGACATCAGCACTTCAGGCTGCGCTTCACGCCCCTGTTTCACGTGCCACGTCCGGTGGTGCCCGTCACGCACTTTCACGCCGGGACTCGCGCCGTGTTTTTTGGCGCGGACGTACTCAAACTGATCGAGCGGGTCGGGGCGGCGGTCAATCCACCGGCCGACCGACAAATCAAGCCGATCGAGGTTTGTCGGCTCAGTCCAGAGCTCGGTGAGCGAAGGTCGACCGTCGGCGACCGGTCCCGACTCCGCAAAGGGTTGCGGCTGCAGGAAAAGTAGAAGGGAGGCGAGCACGACCGCCGACGCGAGTTGGGGACCCACGGCAGATGTCTCTAGTGCACAAGGTGGCGTTGTACCGCAAACCGAACGAGTTCGGCGCTCGTCCTGATGCCGAGTTGATCCATCATTCGGTATTTGTGAAACGCCACCGTCGCCGGCGCAATGTGGAGGATGCCGGCGACCTCCTTCATCGATTTGCCCTCGGCCAGCAGCTGGAGCACTTCGCGCTGGCGCGCCGTCAGCTCCTCCGAGTTCCCTTCGCTGTGCCCGCCCCGGATCAACGACCGCACGACGCCATCGGTGATGAGCGGCGTCACATACGACCGCTGCTGCGTGGCTTCGCGAATCGCCGTCACCAGCTCTGCGCCGGCCGACCGTTTCAGCAGGTAACCCGACCCGACGCGGAGAGCCTGCGCGGCGATATCGGGATCCTCGTAGGCGGTGACGTACACGAGCTTGATGGACGGATCCATTTTCTTGATGGCCTGCCCGGCATCGAGCCCATTGAGAAGCGGCATCGCGACATCCAGCACGATGACGTCGGGACGCAAGTCTCGCGCCGCCGTCAGCAACGCGCGGCCATCGGCCACCGTGCCCACGACGTCGCACGTGGGTTCGAGCAACTTGCGGAACGCGTCAACGATCAAATTGTGATCGTCTGCAATCACCACCCGTGGCATAGCGCAACCTCTGGTCAGTCGTTCGTCACCCGATCACAGCATTCCGTAACTTGGGATGTCTGGTCTGTCGCGTCCGGACGTTGTCGGAGAGCGGCACAACAGATGCGGAAACAGCCGCAGGTGCACGTGTGACGCCCGACGCTTTACTCATTCCGCTGCGCTGCGAACCGAATCACACCGCCCGATGTCGGGCGACGCCGGCGGCCACAACAGGCTGGGATGTCGTGGTCGAAATCGACGATCATGTCGTGTTCGTAACGCACTGCTCCGACTGGCATCGCGTCGAACGCGTTTGCCAGCGAATCGAGCGTTTCTGGGTCACCAATCACGCACCACTGTCGCGGCGCGCATAACAATCAGTCTTGGTCCGTCGCAGAAACCGGCACTCGATGAGGGCATCGAGCAGCCGGTCACACGTTTCCATGTCGAGTCCCCACAGCCGGCGAATCTGCGCTTTCGTGAGGTGCAACCCCGGAACTTCCAAGTACTCGGCTCGAATGATCCGCATCCAATCGCTCAACGTCGCGTCGTGCAGCAGCATGGGTGGCCCCCAGACAGGCAACCACTGTTCCAGACGGTGCCAGCGGGCGCATGATGTTTTCGGAAGAAGGTTAAAGGCGCGCGGCGAGCGCTGCAATACGGCACATTCTGTAGAGCAATGCCCCGAAACAATGCCGCTTGGTCGTTTGCCTGACTCTAGTGCAATCTACCGAATGCGGGTTTACCGAGTGTTTTCAGGGCTGGATGATCCGGTTGCGAATCGCGTAGCGAACGAGGTCGCTCATCGAGTGCAGGCCGAGCTTGGCCATCATGCGCGCGCGGTGCGTTTCCGCGGTTTTCGGACTGATGCCGAGCATCGCCGCGATTTCCTTGTTGCCATGCCCCTCGGTGAGCAGCTGCAGGACTTCGCGTTCGCGTCCCGTCAAGCGCTCGAGGCCCCGCAGGGCGGCCGTCCGCGACTCGATCGTCGGCGGCCGGGCCGCATCGGGCACGAACAGTTCGCCGGCGAGGATCTTTCGGACCGCAGTCACCAGGGTCCGGCCGGACTCGGACTTGAGCACGCAGCCGCGGGCGCCCGCCGCGAGCGCGTCGGCCAGCACCTGCTCTGCGTCGTGAATCGTCAGGATGAGGACCTTGGCCGACGGCACCAGTTTGCGAAGACGGCGCGTCGCCTCGATCCCGTTCAAGCCGGGCATGCTCACGTCGATGACCACGACGTCCGGCTCGAGGGTGACCGCCAGGGCGACGGCTTCGCGGCCGGTGCCCGCCTCGCCACACACGATCCACCCAGGCTGTTCTTCGAGGACGCGACGGACGCCCTGTCGAACGACCTCGTGGGCATCGGAGACGAGAATGCGGAGTAGCGCCAGCGCAACCGTCGATCGCTGTCCCCCGCGTGCAACGCCCACCGGGTCGCACGCCGCATGTCGCCCATCTGGCGCGGCTGGCTGGCTCCGCGCGCCCAGCCAGGGAGGCCGACATGCCGTCGTCCAGTTGCTCGCGACGCGATCATCCCGGCCCCCTCGTGCGGGGTACTGAGTACGCCTCCCCAGATTACGGACGCGGGAGAGAGCGCCGCAATACGGCACTTTCTGTAGTGGCCGCAACGCAAACGAGACCATTTGGTCGTTTAGAGAACTCAAAGGTAATTTATAGTCCAACTGGTTCACATGCTCAGCCCGTTACAACTCGCCGCGATCAGGGGGAGACGGCGAGGCGTTCCGAGCGGCGTGGACGGGAACCTGCGCCCGAACCGTCGTGCCGGCGGGGCCGGAGTGCACCTCGAAGGTTCCGCCGATGTCTTCGACGCGTTCACGCAGGCTGCGAATGATGCCAGGGTCAGCGCCGCGCCCGTCGGCGGCGTCGAACCCTTCGCGGTCGCGCACGCCTCGGCCCCCGTCGTGCACGGTCAGCGTCACCAGGCCACCATTTTTTTTCAGTGAAATCGCCGCCGTTGGACGGTCGGCATGTCGATGCACGGTGAGCAGACTCTCCTGCACGATGCGATACAGGGTGTCCTCGACACGCCGCGGCAGACGACCGACGTCGTCGACGTCGGTCGTGACCTCGACACCGCTCCGTTTGCTGAAGCCGGAGGCGTACCAGCCAATGGCCGAGGCGACCCCCTTCTCGTCGACGAGCGGTGGATGCAGGAGATACGTCAGCGTGCGGACTTCCGTCGAGCACTGTTCGGCGAGCGCCCGACTCTCGGCCAGGGCGAGCTGCGATTCAGCCGAGAGGCGCTTGGCCCGGTGCGCGAACAGGTCCAGGTTGATGATCAAGGCGGAGAGCCGCTGCGCCGTCGAATCGTGCAGATCGCGCGCAAGCCGGCGGCGCTCTTCGTCCTGCAGTCGCAGGAGTTGCCCCGTCAGCTCGCGGTATTCGTGCTCGCGCGCCCGCAGCGCCTGCTCCACCATCTTGCATTGGATCCACGCGCCGACGTGATGGCCCAGGCGCTCGATGGTCGCCCCGGCCGGCGCCGACATCGGCACAGCGGCGGTGGTGAGCAGGAGCAGCGCACCGGTCGTTTTAGGGCCTCGAACGATCGGAGAGGCGAACGCGGATGACCAGTCGCGCCCCGCGGCACGACGCCCCGATCGGACGCGCTCGATGGATTTCCCGCTCGTCAGGACCGACCGCGCCAACCGCACCCCCTCGGCGCCCAGCCAGGACGTCATGCCGTGCCGGCGCTTGATCGGCGTCGCCGCCCGCTCGGGCGGCCAGCGACCCGCCAGCTGCAGCACGCCGCGCTGGGGATCTTCGACCCACAGTTCGCCCGCCTCCCAGCCGACGCGCCGGCAGATCGTTTCAATGAGGACCGCCGCGCCCTCGCCAATCGAGGTCGCATCCGCGAGCAGTTCGACGACTGCCTGCTGATAGTCCAACTCCTCGCGGGCCGGCTGCTCGTGGCCGACAAACGATCGCAGCGTCGTGTGGAGGTCGAAAAGCACGATGATGGCGCCGTCGTTCTGGCCGTCCCCGGTTCGATACGGCCGGATCGCCAGCGTGTACCACGCGCCCGCGTGATCGTGAACATCGCGGACGGTGCTCGTGGCGCGGTCGATGCAGGCGCGAACGGCTTCCTCAAGGCCGGCCACCTCGACGTTCCACGTCACCTCGCGCAACGAACGGCCGACGTCAGCCGCCGTGAGATCGGCCAAGGGGGACGCTGCTGGCGTGACGTAACGAATCGCGAGCGTGCGGTCTACGACAACGATCGGAAGCCCGAGGCTCGTGAGCAGTGTCGTCGTCGCGTGGGACATCCCTCAGGCTCGCTCGGACCGAGGACATCATAGGCCGATCGCCTCGAACCTCAAGAGAAATTGCGTGCAACCACAGCGGTCGTGACAAGTCACAACCTACCGTCGTCCCCGCGTCGGGAACGGGTGCGCGTCGCCCCGGCGGCGGTGTCGTTTTTGCGCCGATTCGGCGCGTTCGGTGGCAAGGTCGGTACCCTGCACGGTTGGTGTCGCTCTTGCCGCTCCCTCTGGCATAGCGCGCAGTCCGCAGCGCGCCCCTCGCCCGCCGCAGGAGTCAGGCATGTGCGTTGACGCGTTCGCCCGCGGCGGCACGGGTTGTGTGTTCGCAGGCATCGCACTTCTCCTCGCCGCAGCGGCACCGCGTTCTTTCGCGCAGGACAACGGCGGCAATGCGCCGGCGCCGGCGCAGCAGCCGCCCCCGCCCATCTCGACGGTTCCGCCCGGCGGCCTGCTCAGGGAACCCAGGGTGCTCAGCGACGCGATCGACTACGGAATCTTCGTGCTCGGCGACCCGGCCGCCAGGCCGACCAACGGCTTCTATCCGGAGCTGTCGAACATGATCACCGGGTCAGGCTGGGTGTCGCTCGGTCCCGGATACCGGCATCTGTCGGCGGACGGCCAGGTGTACGTGGATGTGTCGGCGGCGCTCTCGTGGCGGATGTACCGGATGGCGCAGGGCCGCCTGGAGTTTCCGAGGCTGGCGCACGACCGGCTGATCGCCGGCGTCCAGACCATGCTGGCGGACAACACGCAGGTCGATTACTTCGGCCTCGGCTCGAACGCCACGGGAGCGGACCAGAGCGTCTACCGCCTCCAGACGCACGACCTCGTCACATACGCCGAGTACTTCCTGACCGATTCGCTGGCCGTTACAGGCGCATTCGGATGGCTGGGAGAGCCGAATCTCTTGCCGCCCAGCGGGCCGTTCCTCGGACCGTTTCCCTACGTCGCCACCGCCTTCCCCAACGCTCCGGCCGTCGGCTTGAGCAACCAGCCGGCCCTGCTGCACTCCGAAGCGGGTATCGAAGCGGATACGCGCGACCACCCCGACTATCCGAGGAGGGGCTTCTTGTACCGCGCGGCGCTGACCAGTTACTCGGATCAGACCACCGACACCTTCAGCTTCCGCCAGTGGGAGGCCCAAGCGCTGCAGTACGTGCCCGTCTTCGAGAACCGGGTCGTGCTCGCGTTTCGCGCGTGGGCACTGTACGGCGCGATCCCGACGGGACATCAGGTTCCGTTCTACTTGATGCCCTCGGTTGGCGGAAATAGCACGCTGCGCGCTTATCAGGACTATCAATTCCACGACAACAACTCGCTGGTCACCAACGCCGAGGCGCGTGTCGCTCTCATGACGCACGTCGATGCGGCGGCGTTCGTCGACGCCGGCAACGTCGCGCCACGGTTCAGCGGTCTGAATCTGGGCAAGACCTCGTACGGCCTCGGCCTGCGGCTCCACACCCAAACCACCACGCTGGCGCGACTCGACGTCGCTGTGGGCGCCGAGGGATGGCGGGTGGTGTTCCGGACGACCGAGCCCTTCCGCCTCGCCCGGGTGCAGCGCCAGACCGCCAACGTTCCGTTCGCACCCTAGTCGGAGGCGAGATGGCCAACCGCGCGCTGTTCCTCGGTGTCTTTCCGTTCCTCCTCGCGACGTATGTGCCGCTCTGCGCGCCTGACGTGCGGCCGACCGCGATGACGTGGGATGCACCGTTGTCGGCGCTGTGGGAGCCGCCCACCGATCTGGCCGCCCGCGATCTGTACCGAGGTCCGTGGCCGCCGGACCACGCGCCCGACCCGCGCGCCGAGTACACGTATGTGCGGCCGAAGCAGGGCGGCATGAATCCGGGCCTCGTCGTCACCGACCCTCAGGGCCGTGAGTGGCACGTCAAACAGGCTCCGCACAACACCCAGGGGAGCGAAGGACCCGTCGAGGTCGTGTTGTCACGAGTTCTGTCCGCCGTCGGCTATCACCAGCCGCCGGTGTATTTCCTGCCCGCGTTCACGATGCGCGATGCGGGCGGGACGCACACCGAGGTCGGCGGCCGTTTCCGGCTGCACCTCAAATCGATGAAAGCAGGCGGCGAGTGGTCGTGGCAGCAGAACCCGTTCGTGGGGATGCGGCCGTACCAGGGCCTGCTCGTCATCCTGCTGACGTTCGACAGCTCCGACCTGAAAAACGCGAACAACACGCTGTACGACGTGGTGCACAACGGGCAACACGCTCAGTGGTATGTCGTGCGCGATCTCGGCGCGGCGCTCGGGGAAACCGGCCGGGTCGCACCGAAACGGAACAACGTCGACCTCTTCGCCCGGAACCACTTCATCACGGGTGTCGAACAGGGCTTCGTCACGTTCGACTACCACGGCTTTCACCAGGAACTGATCCACAAGCGCCTCACGCCCGGCGATGTGGGGTGGGCGGCCCGGTGGCTCGGCCAGCTGAGCGCGCGGCAGTGGGAAGACGCGTTTCGCGCCGGCGGATACGATCCGGCGGTCGCGACGCGGTTCATTACGACCGTCCGCACGCGAATCGCCGCGGCGCGGGCTACCGGCGGCGGCGATTGGGCCGCCACCCAATGAGACGGTGAAACGATGCGTCGCCTGCTGACGGTGCTTGTCGGATTCGTGGCGCTGGCCACGTGGCGACCCCTGGCGCAGGCGCGATCCCAGCTGCCGAACCTCCCCGAGTCGCTGAAATTTGCGGTGATCGGCGACAACGGAACCGGCGACCGAGCCGAGTACGACGTCGGCCGCCAGATGGTGGCGGCGCACGGGCACTTCCCCTTCGAGCTGGTGCTGATGCTCGGCGACAACCTGTACGGCCGCCAGCAGCCCCAGGACTTCGTCGACAAGTTCGAACGGCCCTACACCGCGCTCCTCCAGGCCGGCGTCACCTTCTACGCCACGCTCGGCAATCACGACAACCAAAGCAACCGCTTCTACAAGAACTTCAACATGGGCGGCGCACGCTACTACACCTTCGCGCGCCAGAACGTGCGCTTCTTCGTGCTCGACTCGAACCAGATGGACCCGAAGCAGCGCGCCTGGCTGGAGGAGGTCCTGCAGCAGTCGCAGGATGACTGGAAGATCTGTTATTTCCACCATCCGATTTACTCCGACGGCGGGCGCCACGGATCGGACGTCTCGCTCCGAGTCGCGCTGGAGCCGGTGTTTGTCAAATACGGCGTCAACGTCGTCTTCTCGGGTCACGACCACATCTACGAGCGTCTCAAGCCGCAAAACGGCATCGTGTACTTCGTGGTCGGCTCGAGCGGCCAGCTCCGGCAGGGCGACGTGAAACCATCGGCGATGACCGCCGCCTACTTCGACCAGGACGAGGTGTTCCTGCTCATCGAGATCCACAACGACGACTTCTTCTTCGACGCGCTGTCGCGGACCGGGACGATCGTCGACGCTGGCGTCATCCACCGCCGGCCGAAGACCTAGGAGCGTGAGATGTCGAAACACCACGCCGCGACGATGCACGAAGCGCTACGACCCGTCAGCCGACCCTCGGCGGCCGAACGGGCCTGGACCTTCCTCACCGAACGGTTTCTCCTGCTGCCCATCGGGGTCGCGATCGCGTTGACGTGGGCCAACACGAGCGCCGAGACGTACTTCCGCTTTCGTGAACCGGTCGCGTTTTTCGTCAACGAAATCTGCATGGCCCTCTTCTTCGCGCTCATCACGCAGGAAGTCGTCGAGGCGCTCATGCCCGGCGGCGCCTTGCACTCGTGGCGCCGGTGGAGTCTCGTCCTGCTCGGCGCGATCGGCGGGGTGGCCGGAGCCGCGGCCACCTTTCTCTGGTACGTGCACGCCGCCGGGGAGACGGTGCTCACGACCGGCTGGCCGGCCGCCTGCGCCGTCGACATCGCGGCGGCCTACTACACCCTGAAAGTCATCCTGCCAAGGAGCGCCGCCTTGCCGTTCGTGCTGCTGCTCGGCATCGCGACCAATATCTTCGGCGTGCTCGTGGTGGCGCCGCGCGGGCCGGTCGTCGCCGTGCACACCGGCGGCGCGGTGCTCATCCTGGCTGCGCTGGGGCTGGCCGCGGCGATGCGTGCGGCCCGGATTCGCGCGTTCTGGCCCTATCTCATGCTGAGCGGCTCGCTGTCCTGGCTCGCGTTCTATATCGAAGGCCTGCATCCGGCGTTCGCGCTCGTCCCGATCGTCCCCTTCCTGCCCCACG
>JBPYEE010000222.1:0-3086 GCA_051985095.1 Vicinamibacterales bacterium
GAGCCGCTCTCGGGCAAGCTGAGCCTCTGTGGTAGTATGACCACACGTTTGGGCATGCCAGCTGTGGTTTACGTACCACAACGGGCACACCCGGCACGCGACGCATCGTGCAAACGCCCGCACAACCTCCCTCACATCAACACATTAGTGGAATCGTCCTCAGCCGACAGGGTTGGGCATCGCCTTTGCTCTCCTCGCCTACGCTCGTCCCCTTGGCCTGAGGTTAATGGACGCTCAGCGTACGCTACGCCGTCAAATTTCCTGCGTCGGAATCGGTCTTCACTCCGGCAACAAGGTCAATCTCACACTGAAACCCGCCGCCGCCGATTCCGGGATTCGCTTCCGCCGCACCGACGTTGGCGGCCACGAAGTGCCGGCGACCATTCAACATCTGGCGGGGATCCAGCTCGCCACCGGGCTGGCGCGCAATGAGGTCTCGGTTGAAACCGTCGAGCATTTGATGGCGGCGCTCGTCAGCATGGGCGTCGACAACGTGCTCGTCGAGCTCAATTCTCCCGAAGTGCCAATCATGGACGGCAGCGCCGCGCCGTTCATTTATCTCATCCAGGAAGCCGGCGTGAAGCGGCTGCAGACGGCGCGGAAGTTCCTGAAAATCGTCCGCCCGATTGCCATCTCGCGCGGCGACAAGCGAATTGCGCTCTATCCCTCGGACCATTTCAAGGTCACCTACAGCATCAGCTACGACCACCCGCTGCTGCGCCACCAATCCCGCACCCTGCGGATCACCGAGCATTCGTTCATCGAGGAAATTGCGCCGGCCCGCACCTTCACGTTCCTGAAGGACGTGGAGATGATGCGGCAGAATGGCCTCGCGCTCGGCGGATCGCTGGAGAACGCGATCGTGCTGGGGGAGACCGGCATCCTGAACAACGCGCTGCGGTTCGAGGATGAATTCGTGCGCCACAAGATCCTCGACGCCGTCGGCGACCTCGCGCTGGTCGGCTATCCGGTTGTCGGCCACCTGGTCGCCCATCGCGCCGGTCACGCGCTGCACACGGAGTTTGCGACGAAGGTTCTCGAATCAGAGAACGCGTGGCGGTTCGTGGAGGGCAGCGCCGAGATGCCGATCGGCGTCGCGGTGCCGGTCAAGGACGCGGCGGCGCGTCTGGCCAACTGACCGGTCGCCTTCGCTTCATTTCGTCAGCTTCTTCATGTACGCCTCGAGCTTGTCGTTCTCGTACTTGACCGTATTCAGGAACAGGCTCTCGGCGAGGTATGTGCGGCGTTCGCCCTCGTCCATCTGATCGATCAGGTGCTGAATCTCCTTGACCATGTCCTCGAACGATCGCTCCAGTTCGCGTTTGGCCGTGACCTCGTGGTACAGCGTTTCCATGATCGACAACAGATCGCCGTCGAGCGTGACCGGCGCGCCGCTGGTGGTTTTGATCGTCCGCATGGTTATGCCCCGAAGCTTTTGACGGCGCTCGGCTCGTCAGCGTGTATCTCGATGAAGTTCTGCGCGCCGGTCATCGTCAACATCGTCTCGACCCGCTTTTGAACCCCCGACAGTTTGAGATGGCCCCCGGCGCTCGAGGCCTGCCGGTAGAGATCCATCAGGCAGCCGATCGTGGCGCTGTCGACGTAGGTCACCGGAGTCATGTCGATCAGGATGTCGCGTTTGCCGGATGACAGCAGGCTGGTCACCGCCGAGGAGAAGTCGCCCAGGATGGGATACATCAGACGGGTTTCGCCGACGCGGACGACCGACACGCCGCCGACTTGTTCGGTTTTGACATTCATTCGTAGGCTCCCGTGCGATTCGGCGCCGCACCGGTTGGGCTGTATTCCTCGCCGCGCAGTTTTCGGATCTGACGCGCGAGCTCGGTGCGGCCGCGGTTGATGCGCGATTTGACGGTTCCTTCGGGCAGCTGCAGGCTGTCCGCGATCTCCTGGTACGACAGCTCCTGAATGTCGCGCATGAGGACTGCCGTGCGCAGCGTTGAGGGCAGCGCGGCCATCGCCTGCCGCAAGAGCGCGAC
The DNA here is from genome assembly GCA_051985095.1 of Vicinamibacterales bacterium. GTDB lineage: Bacteria > Acidobacteriota > Vicinamibacteria > Vicinamibacterales > CAVVIG01 > Gp6-AA45. The sequence continues at coordinate 2,001 of JBPYEE010000222.1, forward strand.
GCGATCACGCTGTTCGAGCGCGGCGATGGGCCCCGGTTCGTGCGAGGCCGGCATGAGCTCGTTCGCGTCCACATCCCGGTCGATCGTCTCCCGCTCCTTGCGCACGCTGCGATAGTGATCGATGCACAGGTTGCGGCTGATGCTGATCAGCCAGGTTTGAAAATTGGCACGGCGGTCGAACGTGTCGAGCGATTTGAAGATCTTCAGGAAGATGTCCTGTGTGAGGTCTTCGGCTTCGTCATGTTTCCCGACGAACTTGTACGCGACGTTGAACACCTTGCGCCAGTACTGTTTCACGATCGCGTCCCACGCACGCTGATCGCCGCGCAGGCATCGCTGGATCAGCGCCTCGATGTCCGCGGGCAGAGGAGAGTCCGGGCGCATGAATGATTTGAGTAGAATAGCGTATCACGTTGGTAGCACGGCCCGGCTTCTTCCGCACAGCTCACAATCTGGTCTGCGATGGCGTCGCGCTTGACGAGATCGCCGCGGCCGCCGGCACGCCGGCGTATGTGTACAGCGCAGCCGCCCTGCGCGCGCAATACCGCGCCATCGATGACGCGTTCGGCGCTTATCCGCACGCCATCCACTACGCGCTCAAAGCCAACTCGACGCTGGCGATCGCGCGCCTGCTCCGCGAGCTTGGCAGCGCGGCCGACGCGAACTCGATCGGCGAGATCGAAATCGCGCGCAAAGCAGGATTTGCGCCCGACGCGATCGTGTTCACCGGCGTCGGCAAGTCGCCGGCCGAGCTCGAGTGTGCCGTCGCGCTCGGCCTCAAGGCGATTAACGTCGAATCGGCCGGCGAACTCGCGCGCGTCGAAACGATCGCGACGCGTCTCGGACGGCGGACCCGCGTCGCGATCCGCATCAATCCGGACATCGACGCCCAGAGCCATCCGCACATTTCGACGGGGCTGCGCATCAACAAATTCGGGATGCCGCTTGACGACGCGGCGCGGCTCTTCGAGGCGCTGCCGCGGCGGCCTGCACTGCAGCTGGTCGCCCTACACGTGCATGTCGGGTCGCAGATCACGACGGTCGAACCGCTCCGCGCAGCGGCCGCGCTCGTGGCCGAGGCCGCGC
>JBPYEE010000223.1:0-14763 GCA_051985095.1 Vicinamibacterales bacterium
GAGACAACGGAATTACCGGGTTCGCGACGGTCGCAGGAGACCGGCACAGTTTCTGGGCCGGCCTTGCGGCCAAGATGCTTCCACCGAAGACGTTCGAACCGGTCGGAGTTGCCTTCATTGTAGGGTCGATTTCCGCGCCAGGAATGATCGAGGCCCTCGAGCATGGACTGCCGCCGCAACATCCGCTGCGGCCCCTATTCGTCGGACGCGCACCAACGGATCACGGTCCGCAACCAATGCTGAACCTGCTCCTCCATCACGGAGTGAGATCTTGCCTGGAATATACGAAGTCCGGTGACATTCGCAAGGCGCGAGCGCTGTCCAATCCGGATCTGTCGCCGCACGTCTCGTTCGTCGACATGGGCGGCCACGGTTACGCGGTCGTCCGCGTCACCAGCGACAGTCTGGAAACTGAGTTCGTTTGTATTCCGCGACCACTCGAGCGAAGCCCGCGCACCGACGGCGGCCCGATCCTTTATCGAACCCGGCATCGCGCCCGCCTATGGGGTAAAGGCGACCGTCCGAGGCTCGAGTTGCAGATCATCGAAGGCGATCCAAAGTTCTCGGTCTGACATCGACAGGCTCTCGCTTGCTGGAGTTCGAATCGTCGAGCGCTGCGGAAGTGGCGGCTGCCGGTGAGCAGTACACTGAACGCCTCGATCGCGTTCAGTCTGAGTGGACGGTCGCGGCGCGAACGCAGCGGTCTGCAAGAATGTGGCTGGCCGAAATCGCCGCTGAGTTTCGTGAAGGTGAATCATTGGACACGAAAGGCGGCCCGACCCCGACCGACAGTGTGCCGTGAACAACGCAAGTTCTCACAGCCGGTGAAAGTTCCGGCCCAAGGAAGTGTCGTCCGCGCCGCCGCAAGCATGCCGCAAACCGATGAGAGAAGGCGGCGGACCATCGACCCCAAGAAGATCGGTTGCGCTCGGTCTTCGACGCCCTTGGTGCGGCGGTGGTCGTCTGCGGGCACTGGCACATGCAGTTCGACCGTATGGTCGGCAGCACGCGAGTCGTGAACGCCGGCAGTGTTGGGATGCCTTTCGGCAAACCCGGTGCCGCCTGGTTGCTGCTGGGCTCCGACGTGCAGGGACGGACACATCGTACGATCTCGTGAAGGCAGCGTCACGTATTTGAGCGACCGCGCTTCCGTGGCCTTGAGACTTCGAACAGCAATACGTGTTGCGGCCACCCTCAGCGGCCGATATGCTCGCGGCGTACGCCGCCGTGCGTCGATTTGAGCGTCTGAAAAGGAATGCCACGCTCGACAACGGCGTGCGTCTGATGGTCCGCCGTTCATCGCCCCTGAGGAGACGATCTGCGACGATGTCGAGCGAGGGACCGTCCCGCGCGCGCACAAGAAGTAAGCGTCGACAAGGACGTGTCATGTTGAAGACCAGACCCGCGAAGGAAGTCGTGGTCAGAATGCCGAATGCGATCGGCACCCTCAATGAAATCGCCAAAACCATGGCCGACAAAGGGATCAACATACTGGCGGTCAGCGCGTGGGTGGAGGGCGCGCAAGCCGTCATTCGGCTCGTGACGGAGGACAGCGTGCGAGTCTTGGACGCCTTGAGGGCTCGGAAGTATGACGCACGCGAGGGAGAGGTGCTCGTCACGGAACCGCCGCACAAGCCGGGCATGCTGCACCGCATCACCGAGAAGCTGGCCCAGGCCGAGATTGATATTCATCACCTGTATGCGACAGCCAGCGTCTCGCAGGCGCAGTGTCTCCTGGTGTTTGCCACGGCCGACAACGACCGCGCGATGGTCCTGTTGAATGCGTTGACAGACCGGGTGTGACCTCCAGCGCGTCTTCAGGCGGTGTCGGTGCTCGGAGTCACCGATACGTCCCCTGGCTGCGAAGATGGCGTCGCTTTCCGTGAAGCGTCATCGATCGTGTCCGTCCAGGCCACTAGCGCGCGAGATCCGATGATGAGTGTCGGGCGTGTCGTCGCGGAAGATCTGGCGGCTCGGTATCGGGCGCGTGTTTCGAGCAATGAGCTGGTATGTGAGGTGAACCGTGCGGTTCAGACACCTTGAGTTCGGGCTCATTGATGTCGATGGAGTGACCTACGAACACGATCTTGTCCTTGATCGGGGCGAGATCCGCAAACGCAAGAAAAAAGCGTCCAAGAAGTTCCGCGAGACGTTTGGCCATACGCCACTGTCGGTGGAAGAAGACATTCCGTGGAGGTGCACCCGTCTGGTCATCGGCACTGGTGCGTATGGCCGTCTACCCGTCATGGACGAGGTCAAACGGGAGGCCAAGGACCGCGGTGTTGAATTGGTTGTGCTGCCGACGGCCGATGCCATCAAGATGCTGCAGAAGCATCCAAAGAAGACGAACGCAGTCCTTCACGTCACATGCTGAAGGAGCCTTCCGGCAAATACCCGGCCTACCGTCGACTGGGGCGTGACGCGCTCGCCAGCCGCGCGCGGCGTGCTGTGGCCACACTTGCCGATTGTCGTGCGTGCCCGCGCGATTGCGGCGTGAACCGTCTCGAGGATCGCTGGGCAGCGTGCAAGACAGGCCGCCACGCCGTGGTATCGAGCTGCTTCCCGCATTTTGGTGAAGAGGACTGCCTGAGAGGATGGAACGGCTCGGGGACCATCTTCTTCGCGCACTGCAACCTGCGTTGTGTCTTTTGCCAGAACTTCGACATCAGCCAGGCGATCAAGCCGGCATCCCAGCGCGGATCGACCGCGCGGGAGATCGGCACCATGATGCTGTGGCTCCAGGCCCAGGGATGTCACAACATCAACTTCGTCACACCGGAACACGTAGCGCCGCAAATCGTTGAAGCGGTCAGCGAAGCGGCCGCGCTCGGCCTGCACCTGCCGATTGTGTACAACACAAGCGCGTACGACGCGCTCGAGAGCCTCGCCCTCCTCGAGGACATCGTTGACATCTTCATGCCCGACTTCAAGTACTGGTCGGCGGAACGGAGCCGGATCTACATGAAAGGGGCGGACTACCCGGACGCCGCCCGTGCCGCCATCCAGGCGATGCACGCCCAGGTGGGCCCGCTTGTGTGTGATGGTAACGGGCTGGCCCGGCGAGGTCTCCTCATCCGCCATCTGGTCATGCCCGGCCGTCTCGACGAGACGAGGGCCGTCCTCGAATGGATCGCCTCGGCGCTGGGCTGCGACACCTATATCAACCTGATGGACCAGTACTCTCCGGCGGGCAAGGTGGGGAAATCGACGTATCCTGAGGTCGACCGGAGGCTGACGTCAGCGGAGTTTCGCGAGGCACAACGGATCGCGAGCGACCTCGGGCTGCGGCGTCTGGACGTCCGCCGCCCGCACCCGGGGCTGCGACGACGGATGATGCTCGTTGAGACATGACCATGTCAATCGTGCTCTCCATTTTCCGGCGCGATGAAGTCGGTGCATTTCAAACCAATCGTCCGCCGTCGATCGCTTCCATCACAAACACGAGGCCCTTTCGTAGCGCGGGAGGCTGACCATGCCGGTTTATGAGTTCGTTTGCCGCAATTGCGAGAAGACGTTCGAGATTGTCCGAACAATGTCGGCGTCGTCGGCCAACGTCACGTGCCCTCATTGCGGTGGCGCCAAGGTCGAGCGAATCTGGAGTACGGTGTACGCAGTCACGTCGAAGAAAAGCTGAGGCTGACTGCGCTCGTAGTCGGGAAGCCGGGATCGTCACGCTCATGGAACGGCTGTCGGTGCCAGAACGCCGGTCTGCGCGCTGAGGGAGGTCCGACAGCCGCTCATCAGGATCTCCGCGAGTGGAACAACGAGGATCCGGCCGATGGGCACCAGGAGTGTCCAGATCGCTATCGAGACACTCGCGTCGCCACGTAGCGATCAAGTGCTCGACGAACGGATTCGGTGCGTCCGCCGGTGCCAGTGCCGGGCGTACAGGCGCCGATGCCAGGCGACGACCGCTGCGGGTTGGCACGATGCGAATCGTTCGCCGGCAACCGGCCCAGGCGCGTACGAGGAGGGCCAAAGCCGGCTCTAACGAGCGCAGCCGGCTGTTTTCCGAGTCGTGACTACACTCGCAGGGTCACGATCGAATCTTGTGCCGGCGCCACGTTCCTTCTGTGAAACGGCGACCGTCACTCACTTCGTCGCGATGATCACGGGCGAATGCGACCGCTGTGTGTCGAACGCCTCCGCCTGCTTGAAGCCTTCTGCTACCAGCCAGCGGCTGTACTCGCTGAACGTGTACGTATCGCCGTCGCTGTGGAGCAGCATGTTCAGCGCGAACATGACCGGGAACGGCGGGCCGGAACGGTCCTCGTTCGGGACCATGTCGCCGATGACAAGACGGCCACCGCGCTTCAGCGCCCGAAACGCCCGCCCGATCAGCGCCCGATTGCCGTCAGACGTCTCGATGTGGCAGATGTTCCCGAAGATCACAACGTCGTACTCTTCGCCGAGATCGTCCTTCCGGTAGTCGCCCGGCTGCATGCGGAACGACTGGGAAACGCGGAACTCCCGGACGATTTTCGAGGCTTCATTGAGCACCGGCTGCAAGTCGAACGCCGTGATCCGTGCGCTCGGATCGCGCTGAGCGAATGGGATACTCCACGCACATCCCCCGGCGCCGACGTCCAGCACTGCAGCTCCCTTGAGCGTCGTGCCGATGCCGAGATGCTCCGCCGTGGCGTCTGCCGGTGCGAGGCTCAACGACATGATCATGCGAATCAGCTTCGGGAAGAATTCACCACCGGTTGTGATCTCGCCGACTTGTCTTACCGGCCGCCCCGTTTTGAGCGACTCGCGCAACTTGCCCCAGTCCTCCCACAGCAGAGGCGGATGCTCCGCAATCATCTCAATGATCGAATGCGGGCGATCTCGCACGAGGAAGGCATCAGTGTCCGGCGCCAGGGAGTAGCGACCGGCGTCCTTGCGCAAAATTTCCAGCGCGACCAGCGAGTCGAGCACCATCCGGGTTGCGCGCGGATCGGTGCCCGCGGCTGTCGCCACCGCGTCGGCTGTCTGATGCCCATGCGCGATCTGCGTGAAGAAGTCGCAGGCGGCGGCACTCGAAAGGATCTGCGCGGGCCAGAAGGCGTGCACCATCTGCATGATGCGATCGGGTGTGACACGTCCAACTGTTGCAGCCACGTTCACCTCCAAGGATGTTGTACGCGCAGCTCGGCCCGCCGGTCAGGTGCTGAGACACTTCTTCGCGAATGTCGCGCCGGTCAGGCATGCTGCACTTCGGCAATCTGGCTGATGGCCTCGACGAACGCCGAACGATTCGCCGATCGAACAACGAAGAATGCCTCCGGGTTATTCCTCTGAGCGCCATTTGCGGCGCGCGGTGCGAGTGCGTCGCGCGCGATTCTCGAACGGAAGATCAAGGACTTGGGAATACGGTCATCGCAGGCGCACCTGCGCGCACGACGGGCTCGATTCGCCGCCGACCGCGCCTCGGCGGATTACTGAACTACCACGAGCACACCGCATGAACAGCTGTCGGCCGACGGGCGCGACATGACGAGCTTATATCAAAGACGGCGTTTACGCCTTCGAGTCGTTGGCGATCCAATCGTGGGGCAAGACGGACAATACGAGCACGCTACCGTTCCGGCTCGTTGTCGTGGTTGTTCTGTACGTGTTGGCGACGCTATAGTCGGCAATTCAATATCGAGACGAGCGAAAGTTGTTCGCGGGGGGCGTCAGCTCCGGCACCCTCTGGTACCTCGGGATGACCAATACTTCAGTTCATTCGGCGCTGGAGCTTGCGAACAGGTCTAACGACGGGACGAGGTTCATCGCCCAGTGACCAGCGATTCGCGCGCACGAGGCGCCCTGCGCCTGGTTCCTTCGATAATCACGGATCTTTTCGAGGTCGTTGTGATGTCGAACGTAACGCGGATAGCTGGAATCTTATTGCCCGGATGGTCGTCGGCGTACGTCAACTGCGGCAAACGATAGAGCTGTTGCGGCTCTGTCGGCGGACCCTGGTAGATTCCCGGATAGAGGTCGATCAAATGGGATCCCGGTTCTCCCGTCGCAGTGAAATTGATGACGACATCACCATGACTGTTGAACCCGCAGGCGTAGCCCATGTACGCGTTGTCGTACGTGGCAACGTAAATGTTGTCGTATTCCGTCCAGCCTACACCCTTCAGGTGAACCGTCACCGGTGTCCCTGCGGGGCCGGATCGCGGTGAGAAATCAACGAGGCTGGTTTCGATGACGAAATGGGCCCGCGCGAGAAGATCGTTGCCGCGGCGCAGGGCCAGCCCGTGCAGACCGCCGAGATCCTCCGGAACGGTCAGCGAGCGCTCGACGCGGCCGCCGGCATCGGCCGTGAGGTCACCCATTTCGATTTCCTCAGGAGCGAACCCACTATCGGTGACCCGGCTACCCACCGAGGTTTCCCAGGCCAAGCGCATCGACACGCCTGCGGGGAAGCCTTCGCCCTTCAACACGACACGAGTGCCGACCGGCCCTTGGGTCGGTGTAAGCGTCAACCGACCTCCGGTCATCGACACGTCAGACGTCGGGATCGCCTGGGGCTGATACGGTTCCGCGAACGCGTCTTCGCTTCTAGCGCCTGACGTGGTCCGAAACCTGAATTGGGGCCGTGGCAGCTCGGCGACTGGTGATTGTTCATAATTCAGGTACCCGAGTCCTTGCCAGCCGGTGTACAGCTTGACGAGGTGGTCGCCTTGAGGCCCTGTCGCACGAAACCGAGCCACGGCGGATCCGCGCGTTCCTGCCGCCGACACGAAGCCGAGCTCGCGATTATCCCAGTTGACGACCCAGGTGCTGTCCATCGTTCGCCAGCCGATGCCCGTGACCTTCAACTCGATTGGCGTTCCGACAGGACCCGATCGCGGAGTCAGTGCAAACGTCTGCGTGACGTTGATCGCGCCCTCGGCGACCGGCTTGCCGTCGATGAGCGCGATCACTTCGTGGACGCCGCCGTAGTCTTCGGGCACCACAAAACGGGCCTTCATGCGCCCGTTCGTATCGACCAGAAAATGGCCGAGCGACGAGGTTGACTCCCTGTATTTCTTGCCGCGGAAGTGGTAGTAGTCTTCCACCACCCATCCGCCGGTCACCGTGCCCCAATTCAGCTCGACGGTCTTCCCGGCAGGAAGGTAGTCAGCGGTCGTGACGACTTCGGTGCCGACAACAGCTGGTTTGTCGTACGCAAGATCAAGCGACGCGACATGGGGGGCGGTGGCGGCCGCCGCCGCACCGGCTGGTCGGTCCTTGGGCGATCGCGAGCACGCGGGGGCTGCAACCGTGACGATCAGAGCGAGACACACGCCCGAACATCGCGTGGCGCATCTCATGGGCCGCACGGCTGCGTCCTCCGCGCTATGGAACAATCGTGATCTGCGAGGCCTGTACTTCGAAGGGTTTGAATTCTCCGATGCGTCCCTGCGGATCCTTCGCGGTGACCGTGTATCGCACGATCCCCATCGGCGCATCGTCAGGCACCATCCACTTGGCAACCCAGAATTCCCGTTCCGGTTGCTTGTCCGTCTGACGATCCCGCATCGGCACGTCAACAGCCTTCCCGGCATAACTCAAATGCACGACGAGCTGCGTGGCACGATCACGAGTGCCTGTCGTCGAGTTGATGGCTGTCATCCGGAAGCCGACGGGCTCGCCTCGCTTGAACTGGTTGTTCGACAGACAGTTACGCGGGTGACCGGGCGGATAAAACAAGACGACATCGCCGTAGACGACAAGCCGGTCCCCAGAGGATTGGCCGGCGAGCCGCGACGGGCCCAGCAGTGCAACCAGGATAAGGGCCGTGCAGCCGCAAAGGGTTCTCACGCGGACAAGGTAAACCGAGGCGACTGCATCTGTCCAGTGCTGATTCCCTGCAGGCGCGGCCGGGCGACCAGGGCGAATAGCGCGCGCCGTCCAGGAGCCTGTTGGGCTATTGCAGCTGAGGAACCATGAACGCCCGTGTCCATCGACTGCGCCTCGGAATCAGACACCTGGTTCTGTTCGTCCTGTGCCTGATGTATTTCGCGGCGTATGTCGATCGCGTGAATATCTCGGTCGCCGGGCCGCTCATGCGACGAGAGCTCGGGCTGACGCCGGTCGAACTCGGGTTCATTTTCTCGTCGTTCGCATATCCGTACGCTGCAATGCAGATCGCCGGCGGATGGGCAGCCGATCGGTTCGGGCCGCGCCGAGTGCTCGCCGCCCTGAGCCTGCTGTGGGCGACTGCCACGATTTTGACGGGTGTGTCATGGAGCGTCGGATCTCTGCTGGCGTTCCGTCTCCTCGTCGGTGCCGGTGAGGGTGGCGCGTTTCCTGCCGCCACGCGCTCGTTCATGTGGTGGCTGCCGGTTCGAGAGCGCGGGTTCGCGCAGGGGGTGACCCACAGCTTCGCACGGCTCGGTGGCGCGGTGACGCCGGCAGTTGTCATCGCGATTGTGACACGTTACGGCTGGCGTGAATCGTTCCTTGTTCTCGGTGCGGCCAGTGCTGGATGGACGGCGGTCTGGCTGGCATCATTCAGGGACACACCGGAGTGTCATCCGTGGGTGCGAGACGACGAGCTGGCGGTGATTCGGCAGGACAGCGAGCCGCCGCGGGCCGCGCGCGGCTCCACGCCCTGGTCGCAACTCGTTCGCCGCATGTGGCTCGTCGTCGTCGTCGACTTCTGCTACGGGTGGTCGCTGTGGGTGTTTCTGACGTGGCTTCCGTCGTACTTATCCGAGGCGCGAGGGCTAGAGCTCAATCGGTTGGCGCTCATGACGACGCTCCCGCTACTTGCCGGGGCGGTCGGTGACACGCTCGGCGGCGTGCTTTCGGATGCGATCTATAGCCGCACGAGTAATCTCCGGCTGGCGCGCCGGTCGATCCTCGTCGGTGGCCTGGGGAGCGCGTTTGCGTTCATCATGCCGGCTGTGGTCACGAAGAGCCCGGTGGCCGCCGTCACCCTCCTTGCGGCCACGTTCTTTTCTCTCGAATTGGCCAATGCGGTGCTGTGGACGCTGCCACTCGATATTGCCGGCGAGCACGCCGGAACGGCCGGTGGGATAATGAACGCCGGTTTCGGCGTGGCAGGGATGGTATCACCAGTTGTGTTCGGTCTATTCATCCAGCGAACAGGCCGCTACGAGATCCCCTTGTTCATTTCGGCGGGACTGTTGCTAGCGGGCGCGGTCTGTTCGCTGAAGATCGATCCAACCGCGACGGTTCGCGTCGTTCCGTCCGTTGATTCCAGGGTACGCACATGAGCGACCGTGGCGCAGCGGATCCTCCGACCATCACCATCCGTCGAATGAATGCCGTGCTCGGGGCACAGGTGCACGGCGTCGATCTGGCCTCCTTCGACGATGACGCCTTCACCGTGATCCATCGGGCATGGCTCGAGCACGAAGTGCTGCTTTTTAGGAATCAGAGACTCACTGACGAAGATCTGGTGTCGTTCAGTCGCCGATTCGGTGATCTCGACCAAGCACCCATACAGGAAACGGGACGGCGATTCGTCAACGGCATTCCCGAGATTTACGTCGTGTCCAATGTGAAGCGGGATGGTCTGCCGATCGGCAGCCTCGGATCGGGCGAAGCGGTCTGGCATACCGACATGTCGTACCTCCCCGATCCTCCGAAGGCGAGCGCACTGTACGCGCTCGAGGTTCCGGCCGACGGAGGCGACACCATCTTCTGCTCGATGTACGCGGCCTGGGACGCACTGCCGGGAACGCTGCAACGCCGCGTCGAAGGCCTTCGTGTGAAACACGACGGGACGTTCAATAGCGGCGGCTATGTTCGTCACGGGGTGACTCCTACCGGCGATCCACGCACATCACCGGGAACGGTTCACCCCCTCGTCTGTATTCATCCTGAAACAGGACGGCGCACGCTGTATCTCGGCCGTCGGCGGAACGCGTATGTCGAAAGCCACTCGCTCGAAGACTCCGATCGTCTACTCGATGAAATCTGGGCCTGCGCCACACATGATTCACTCACGTGGCGCCACAAGTGGCAGGTCGGGGATCTGGTGCTCTGGGACAACCGTTGCACGATGCATCGCCGCGACGCGTTCGGCTCCGCGGCGCGCCGGGTGATGCACCGCACCCAGATCAAGCGCTGAGCACATTCCCAGCAGCACACGGACCAGTGCGGAATGCGCCGCTGACTTTCGGGGTGTTCACGGATGGTCGCCGCAGTTCGACCGTCGATCGGTGAAGAATCCGGCGACGCGCACCCCGGAACCGATATCCGACAGGTTGACATCTGACCCGAGCTGCAGGCATACTCAGGTCAAATGTCTACCCGAAACCGCCTCGATCCGCTGCGTCTGACGCGCCGCGAGGCGATCCATCTGCTCGGCCTCGCGGGCGGCGTCGGCGTCACAGCCTCGCGCGGATCGCTGTCCGGTGAAGCCAAGGCCGCCGAGGCGGCCCAGGCCGGAATCGGAGCGGCGACTGCTCGCGGCCAGTCCGCGGCGCCCTTCCCGAGAGGCGCCGTTGTTCGCACGATCCTCGAGGATGTGCCGCCCGAGCACCTCACGGGCACGACGCTCATTCACGAGCACCTCTCGATAGGAAGGGCGGACGGTCAGCCGATCTTCTACGACGACACCGGCCTCATCGCGGACGAAGTAAGAGCTTGCGCCGCCGACGGCGTCAGCTGCATCGTCGACGTCGGCGTTCCAGGCCTCGGCCGGAAGATCGGCGCGCTCCGAACGATCGCGCAGCGATCCGGCATGTTCATTGTCGCTGGTGGCGGACTGCACGTGAAATCCGACTACCCGCCGGATGTTTTTCGGAAGACCGCGGATCAAGTCGCGAACGACTTCGTCGCGCTCGCGAAGGCCGAGCGATGGGGCGTCATAGGCGAGATGGGCACGGGCACGGCCGTCCCGATGGATCGCGAGGAGCGCAAGGCGCTCCAGGCCGCCGCCAAGGCTCACGTCCGGACCGGCCTTCCTGTCATCACGCACACGTCTGATGGCTGTGCCCGGTGCGCGCTCGACCAGGTCGATGTTTTCGAGGCCGCTGGCGCGAACCTCCGCCAGGTCGTGATTGGCCATCTGAACGACATCGCGAACGACGCAGGGGAAACGCCAATCGCAATCGCCAAACGCGGCGCAAACCTCGGCTTCGACCATTCCGGCAAACCGGACGACCCGCGTCTCGACGAATACGTGCGCACGATTCTGGCCGTGCTCGACGCTGGATATGAAGATCAAGTCTTTCTCTCGTCAGATTTCGCCAGCCCGAAGTACTTGCGGAAGAATGGCGGCCCCGGCATCGACATGACCGTCACGACGTTCGTGCCTCGGCTGCGCCGCGCCGGCATCGGCGATGCGACGCTCCACCGGATTCTTGTGGAGAATCCGCGACGCCTCCTCGCATTCGTGCCGAAGGCGACATAGGGGCCGTCGACCCGACGCCGGTGGGCCCGTTCCCCCTTGGTCTGTACGTATTCATTTCGCCGGTTTGTTCGAGTTCCTGCCTGATTCATCGAGCGCGCCGTTTTGTGCGATTGCGTTCTGTCCCGTCCGATCGAAGGGTGACGAAGTTACGATTGATCACCTGCACGCCTGTAGCCGTTGAGCAATCGACCGAGTCGTTGGTGACGATGGACGCCATGTTGTTTGGCCGTTTAGAGGCTGTATCAAAACCTCGAGCGGCCAGCGTCACTGGGTGGGCGGCATCTATTTCGTCGGCACGAGCGCCTTCAGCTCCTCGAACCAGTTCTGCACGACGACGATGCGCCGCACGGCCGAGGTCTGGACCGGTGACTCGGCGTTCTTCATCATCACGAATCGCCGGCCGTCGGGAGAGACGTCGTACGTGCGTCCGAGAGGGTCGCTGCCGAGGACATAGGATCGGGCCTCGATGACCTGCGCGGGACTGCCTGTCTTCCAAGTCGTCCCCGGGGCGACCTCAACCCGCATGACGGCGCCCGTGGGAGCGCGATAGAAGAGCTCCCGGCCGTCGCTGCGCCAGAGCGGCTCCGTCCCGCCACCCGTGGACACCGGCCACTGGCCGCTCTCCACCGCCGGGAACGGGACCACGTACACCTCGAAGACGCCCGAACGGTTCGACTGGTACGCCAGCCATCGGCCATCGGGCGAGATCTCTGCATTGTACTCCTCGAACGGCGTCGCCACGAGCGGCTTCGGTTCGGAAGGCCGGAAACCACGCCCGTCGCCGACGTCGAGGATTATCAGATCGGAGTTGCCTCTTCGTCCGTCCGTCCCGCGAAAGACGACACGCCTTCCGTCCGGCGACACCGTTTGCGGCACGAGATGCGATCCGTTGTATAGGTCGCTCAGCCGTTCGGCGGTCCCGGTTCCATTCGCCGCCTGCCAGAACAAATAGTTAGCGCGGTTGAAGATCAAGCGTTGGCTGTCAGGTGTCCACACAGGGTAACGCGCGGGGATCGGATCGGCGGTGACCCGCGTCAGCCCCCCGCGCGCGAGGTCCCATACCCAGATGTCCGGTTTCCGATTGTCGTCGACAACCATCAGTGCGAGATGCGTTCCGTCCGGGGAGAGGCGCGGATGGTCGTACGAGCCCGGCGGTGCCGCGATCGTCTCTTCGCGTCCCTGGCGATCGACCCACACAAGTGTCTGCCGCCGCGCCGAAGCGAAGCCCTCAGCCGGCACGTACGCCAGGGTCCCATCCAACGACACGGCAAATTGAATTGCAGGACTCAGAGCCCCTGCCGCTTGCAGCACGCCTTGGACCACGGGCACCGGGCCGCCCTTGACGCTGAGCGAGGCCGGATCGAATGGCACGGCCAGCAGCGTGCCGCGAAGCCCGTAGACGAGGTGGCCGGTCGGCAGGTAGCGGCCGCTCGTGCCGCCCGCGATAATGGTTCGCCGAGTTCCGCGGTCGAGCGACTGGACGACAATCTGCGCCTCGTCCCCACTCGCGGACGCGATCGTGAACAACATGGTTCGACCATCCGGCATCAGTTGAGGGCCGGCGGCGAATTGTCCAGGGTCCACCGTGACGATCCGCTCGGGCATCCCGCCGTTGGCGGACACCCTCAAGATCCCTGCGCTGGCACCGCCGACCAGAATAGTGTTGTCCGACGCCCAGGTGATGCCGAGCGGCGTCGGCACCACCGCAGACACAGTGACTGGCGCGCCCCCACTCACCGATATTTTTTTTATCTGACTGGCCTCCCAGAATCCGAGCCACTGACTATCCGGTGAGAAAAACGGGCTTTTCGCGGACGAGAGCCCGGTGCTTTCGATCCCCGCGATCGGCGCCGCCTCGAGTTGATTGAATGCGCCCAGATATAGTCGGTTGTTCGCCGCGTAGGCGAATCGGGTGCCGTCGGGCGATAGCGCCACACTTCCGGCAAAGACATCCACCCTGCCCATCGTGTCGGCCGGCGCGATGGCGAAGCGCGTGACCGCGTGCGGCGGCGCGGGTTTCAGTTTCCACGCACTGTAGCCGGCGGCGAGCCCGACGAGGATGACGGCAGCGACAGGAATGGCTGTGCGCCAGAGCGGCTTCCGCAGCGCAGCGCCATGCTGCAGCGCATCGAGAGCCGGCGCCAGCGCGGCCTGATGATCGATCACGAAGAGCGCAGCCGACATGTCCCCGATGCGGCGTCGCCGATCTTTGGCGAGACATGCGGTGAGGAGTGTCCGGATGGACGGCGGGACGTCGGCGGGCAACACGCGCCAATCCGGCTCGCCGCGCAGCACCGCCGCCAGCGTGTCGCTGACATCCTCGCCTTCGAACGTGCGCCTGCCGGTCAGCATCTCGTACAACACGCAGCCGAACGCCCAGACGTCGCTCCGCTTGTCGGCCGGTCTGCCTTTTGCCTGCTCGGGCGACATGTACGCCGCCGTTCCGAGAATCATCCCGACGCGCGTCATCATCGCCGGGCTGGTGATCGTCGGCGACTCAATCACCTCTGCGCCGCTCACCGTTGTGGGCTCGAGCGCCTTCGCGAGGCCGAAATCGAGCACCTTCACAGTCCCGTCGTCGCGCACCTTGACGTTCGCGGGTTTCAAGTCGCGGTGGATGATCCCTTGTTCGTGCGCCGCTTCGAGAGCTTCCGCGATTTGCTTCGCGATCGGCAGCGCTTCGTCGACAGGGATCGGCCTCTTCGCAATGCGGTCGGCGAGCGTCGGCCCCTCGACCAGCTCCATCACCAAGGCGCTGAGACCGTCTGCCTCTTCGAAACCGTGGATGTGCGCGATGTTCGGATGGTTGAGCGCCGCCAGAGTCTTCGCCTCGCGCTCGAATCGGGCGATGCGGTCAGGATCAGCCGCCAGGGCCTCAGGCAGAATCTTGATCGCCACGTCACGATCGAGCTTCCGATCGCGCGCGCGATACACCTCGCCCATGCCGCCCGCGCCGATGGCGGCGACGATCTCGTACGGACCGAGACGAGTGCCGGGTGATAGCGGCATGTGTCGAGGCCGACGTGTGGTGACGGCCTTGGTCGAGTTGATTCTAGACGGAGCCGGCCCGGGAGCAAAGGAGAACGCCCTCGCGGGCCTTCAGAGTCGGGACCACCTTTTTCGAAGGGACTGCCAGCAAATCAGCGCACATCCCAACGAGAGAAACGCCTCGTGGATGTCGGCTCGTTTGTCGTAGCGCACGCGCAAGCGTCGGAACTGATTGAGCCACGCAAACGTGCGTTCGACGACCCATCGCCAGCGCCCCAAGCCGCTGCCGTGCGCGGTCCGCCGGATCGCGCGCAGCGGCAGAATGCCACGCGTTCGTAAGCCGCGTCGGAGAGCCGCCGCATCGTACCCGCGGTCCCCGACGACACAATCTGGCCGCCGTCGCGGACGGCCACGTTCACGTTGGA
>JBPYEE010000224.1:0-15802 GCA_051985095.1 Vicinamibacterales bacterium
TCGCGACCAAGTTTGGCCTTGTGCCGCCGCCCGGCGGCGGCCTGGCCACCGATGTTGACGGTCGGCCTGAACGCGTGCGGGGCTGCTGCGAAGCGAGCCTCCAGCGCCTCGGCGTCGACGTGATCGATCTCTACTACCTGCACCGTGTCGATCCCAGCGTGCCGATCGAAGAGACCGTCGGCGCGATGGCAGAGCTGGTCCACGCAGGAAAGGTGCGGTACCTCGGCTTGTCGGAAGCCGGTCCCGCGTCCCTCCGGCGCGCACACGCGACACATCCGATCGCAGCGCTCCAGAGTGAATACTCGTTGTGGACGCGCGAGCCGGAACGGAACGCCCTGCCGATCTGCCACGAACTCGGGATCGGATTTGTCGCGTACAGCCCGCTCGGTCGCGGGTTTTTTGGTCATGCGATCCGCGATATTGCGTCGCTCCCGCCCAACGACGTCCGGAAGAAGCTGCCCCGATTCGAGGCGGCGAACCTCGATCACAATCTGACGCTCTACGATCACCTGGAGGCGGTGGCGCGCCGGAAGGGGTGCACGACCGCACAGCTCGCGCTCGCATGGATGCTCGCGAAGGAGGACGCTGTCGTGCCGATTCCCGGGACCAAGCGCCGTCAGTACGTTGAAGAGAACGCCGAAGCGGCAAACCTCACCCTGACGCGCGACGAAGTCGCCGCGCTCGACGAACTGTTTCCGGTCGGCGCGGCGGCGGGCACGCGATATCCCGCCGCCAGCATGCGCCTGATGGAGACGAACTGACATCTCGCCGGTATGAATCGACTTCCTCAGAAATTGAACGTCACATTGGCGCGAGCGAACCGTGGCACGAGAATCGAGGTCGGGTTGAGCCAGGTGCCGCCGTTCGGCCTCGTGTAGTCGTACTGCGATTCGAACGCCGTCCCGTAGTTCGCGTTCAGCAGGTTCTGCAGGTCGATGCCGACGTCGGCGCGTCGTCCGCCCGGGAACCGGATGACCTTCGCGAACCGCATGTCGACCTGATTCCGCCGGCCATCGCCGTAGACGCGCAGCGTGTTGTCGAGCAGCGGCACGAGGGTGGTGCCGTTGGGGAGCGCGCCCGGCGGCAGCCGGCCGAGGATGCTCTGGACAACCGTGTTCGGCACCTGCCAGTTCGCCGCCGTCGGCGTGAGTCCCGTCGGCAGGTTGCCGATGAAAATGGTGGGATTGATCGCCGAGAAGATCATCGGGGGCTGTGAACGAACGGTCAGGCTGACCTGTACGTCCACCCTGGGGATCACGTACGACGCGAGGCCGCGAATGGTCGTTTCCACCGGATCGACTTCGCGGCAGAAGCGCGGATCCGGACTGTTGACCGTGGTGATGGTCGCGCACGTGTCGTTGACGGCTCGTCCGGTCGTCGACCCGATCTGCAGCGTCGTGTTTCGCGGGAGACGGGCGGTCAACGTGGCATCGACGCCGTGCCAGTAGTTGATGCGCGCCGGGCCGTAATCGGTTTCGAATGTCACGTAGTTGGTGGCGGGCCGCGCCGCCGCGGCCGCCGTCAGCGTGTACATCGTGATCGGATAGCCGCCACCGCCGGGGAGTCGCGGATCGACCGGCGCATTGATCGTCCACGCCTGATAGTCCGACGGCGACACGGCGGTGTTGGCCATGATGGTGAAGTTGTTCCACGACCGGCGGTTGTAGCCGACGTCGAGCGATACGCGCGGTCTGAGCTCCTGCTGCAGGTTGACCCCCCACTGCGTATCGGAGGGCCGAACGCCCCACCCGCTCAGCAGCGCCGGGTTTACCTTGGTCGAACTGCCAGGCTTGCCGAAATTGAGCGAGTTTCCGGTCACCGCACCGCATTCGCCGTTCGCCGCAGGGTTCGTGAGATCGCAATCGGGAATGTAGTTGCCGTTGGTGTCCTTCCAGCTGCGCGTCACCGTGGTCAGGTTGTAGCCGACGATTCCGTTCGCGGGATTGTTCTGCGTGTAGATGGTGTCATTGGTCGCCGGTCCGAGGTACCGACCGTAATTGAACTTCAGCGCCGTTCGGCCGTCGCCAAAGACGTCATACACGACGCCGATGCGGGGCGAGATATCGCGGTAAGCGCTGACACCATCGGTACGGGGCAGCGTGATCGTCGAGGCGTTGAAGACCGACGTTTGTGTCGTCCCGTTGTGTTCGGATGGGCTGAAGCTGGAGACCTGGTCGTAGCGCAATGCGCCCTGCAGCGTGAGGCTCTTGTGCGTCCACGTATCCTGCCAGTAGAGGGCCGCGACGCGCGTGCGGTCGGCGGTCTGGAACGCCGGGAGCCGGTACGTGAAGGAGACCGGCACGTGGTTGTTGAAGGTATACGACAGCAACGAATTGTTCCCGTCGTATTCCGCGTCAGCGACCAGATAGGCGCCCTGGTACCCGAACTTCATGTTGTGCGAACCGGTCACGTATGACAGCGACGCACGCCAGTTGTTCGGATTGCCGAAGTTGTTCTGGTACGACGCGACGCCGCGGTACGTGAAGTTCGCCGGGTGCCCGTCGATCGGCAGCTGCTCGGTCACCGGAATCAGGTTGAGGATCCCGTCGGGCGGCACCTGGCCGGGTCCGCCCGCGTGGTGGTACGCGAAGCGCGAGTAACCCGCCTCGGCCAGCAGTTTGTTCGACAGGGCCGATGTCCATGTCGCCTGCGTCACCCAGTACGGAAAATCGAAGTACCCGTTGTTCGCTTCGGGCGACTGGTTCGTCGCGCCAAGCGCGATCCAGTCACTGCCGCGTACATTGCAGCCCTGGCCGGTGGTCGTCAGGGTCGAGCCCTCGCAGCGATACTGATTCTCCTGCGAGAACATGACGCGATTCTTCGCGCCGAGCTGTGCCGTGCCGCGCGCCGCCCAGATCTTGCGGCCCTGAACCAGCCGCGGCTCAATGCTGTCGTTGCGCGCGTAGTCCCAATGGGTGGCGTCGCCCGCGTACAGATTCGCGCCGATGCCGGATACGCCCGACGTGGTGTTGTAGCTGCGGTAGGTGCCGTAGAACCACAGCTTGTCCTTCAAGATCGGGCCGCCAAGTGACCCGCTCGCGTCATACGCGCTCTCGATGCCCGGTCCCCGCGTGATCCCTTCGCTTCGGAGTGTGTCGTCGAGGTTGTCACCGCGCGACCAGTTACCCGCAGCGTTGAAGAACACCTGACCCGAGAACCTGTTGCCTCCCGATTTCGGGATGATGTTCATCATCGGCCCCCCGGTCTCGCTCTCGCCGAGGCCGCCGGACACCAGCATCGTTACCTCGTCCGCGTTGTTGGTGTCATAGGTCAGTGATGAAACGCCGCCGCCATTGAAGGCCGCGGCGACCGTCATCCCGTTGATCGCCATGCGGCCCTCATTGCTGCGGCCGCCGTGCGCGCTGAAGAAGGTCATCGTCGGTGTCGCCGCCAGGCCATTGTTGTCGACCGTGATGCCGGGCATCGCATTGAGGATCGACCCGTACGCCCGCGTGGCCGGAAGCGTCTCGATGCTGGTGGCGTTGATCACGGTCTCTCGTCGGGTATTGGTTACGTCGACGACGGGCGACGCGGCGAGCACGGTGACGGTTTCCTCGACCGCGCCGACTTTCAATTCGAACGGCACCGTCAAGGTGATCGAACCGGTGAGTTCTATACCGTCGCGCTTGACCGTCGCAAATCCCGGCAACGATGCGGTGAGGGAATAGGTGCCAGGCCGAAGGTCGACGATGCGATAGAACCCGGCAGTGTCGGTCACGGCAGAGTGTGACTTCTCGATCAGGACCGGACTCGACGCCTCGACGGTCACACCGGGTAGGATCGCGCCTGACGTGTCATGAACCGTTCCGGTGATCTCGGCTTGGGCAAATGCGACGGCGGGCGTGAGAACGGTCAGCGCGAACACCACGGCAACTCTCGCGAGAGCACGCATTAGCGACCTCCTTCAAACCAAAAAAAGGCCGTCAGCTGGGTCTCCGCAGTAAAAAATGTAACAGCTTGTAATCGAGGGGCCGGTTAGCTGTCAAGGAAAGTCCGCACCGGCCTGCAGGATCCTTCCACGTCATCCATGGAATCGGATCCCGCCCAACAAATGCTTTACGTCGCCGTCACGGCTTCGAGAACCGCGTGGCATCGATCGGGACGTTCGTCTCGATTTTGGTCAGTTTCGCGGTGTATCGGCCGTCGAGCCAGGTGAACTTGTATTCGAACGGGAACTTCACGCCGGCGACCTCACGGTAGTCGGCGTAGTCGATCTGCGTCGGCATGCGCCCGATCGGGGAGGGGGAATACCGCACGACGCGTGACAGCAGATTCGTTTTGGGATCGAAGTACAGCGTCGCGAGAAACCCCCTCGGACCGCTTCCCTGCACCACGACGAAGTCGCGGTCGCCGACGCTTCGGGTCGCGGAGCCGCGCCAGTTCGTCAGCGCCTGCTTGATCGATCCGCCAAACGCCAGCTGCGCCTCGAATCTGGCGCCGTCCAGTTCGCCGCCGACCAGTTCGTATTCCCCGAGCAGACCGCGGGGCGTGCTGATCCAGCCAGTGCGGCCGTCGAAGGTCCAGCGGCTGGACGGACGCTGCGTGTCCTTGTACGAGATCAGAATCGCACGCTGATTGGGTGATTTTGCGACGAGGCTGAAGTCGGCCGTGCCACCCAGGTCTCCATAGCCGACGGCAGTACCGGTCGCGACAAAACTGGTCACGCGGGCCAGGCGCTCGGCGCCGCCAAGCGCCTGGATGTACTTGTCGAGGACCTCTTCGGCACTCGGCTCGCCGGCGCCCTGCCGAACGGTGTCGTCGAGCTCCACGTTGGGGGCGTCGTACCACGCATCGAGTGAGATCGTGGTCGACGGCGTGATGCGGCCGTGATGACACGTCCAGCACGTCACGCGCTGCGTGCCGCCGAAATTCGTACGATTGATGCCGGACACCATGTCGATCATCCGGCGCGCCGTGATCTTGCGCGGCGTATCGATGACGAAATCCACCTTGTCGGTGCCGGCGTTCGGGTGACAGTCGGCGCAGTCCAGACCGAGGTTGGCGGAGATCACGCCCATGCTCGCCAGAAAATCATCGACGGTCAGCTCTTTGAGCGAACTCGTCGTGACGTTCTTGAACGCCACGCCGGCCTTTTGACCCGACGTGGGGGTTCCCGTCTGCCCTTGCGCGGCGACACCGAGGGTGGCGAGCCACGCCGTCAAGGCGACCCCGATCACGAGGTTCGGGCGGAACGACGTCTTCATGGTGCGTCTCCCCAAAATGACAGCAGTTGCGCGTGCGCATCCTAGCGTGAGATGACAGGTCGATGCCAGTCGGGTACAGTAGCGCTCCGAAGGAGGAATCACTCATGCGTCTCGCGATGCGTCGCGTGGCGGGACCCCTCGCCGCGTTGATCCTGATGGCGGCGCCGGCGATCGCGCAGTTCGGTCATCCGCTGAAAGGCACATGGAGCGGTGACTGGGGCCCGACGAAGGAGAGTCGGACGCACGTGGTTCTGGAACTCAACTGGGATGGCAAGGCGATCACCGGCAATATCAATCCGGGGCCGCATGCCGTCGCGATCACGAAGGCTGACCTCAACCCGGACACGTGGGGCGTGCACCTCGAGGGTGACGGCAAGGATGCGGCTGGCGCCATCGTGCACTATGTCGTCGACGGCAAGCTCGAGAACATCGGGGCGTATCAGCGCGTCCTGTCAGGCACGTGGACGGAGGGCGGCAAGAAGGGCGACTTCAAAGTCGTACGAAACTAGCCGCCTCTTGGCGACGCTCTACTGCTTCCTGCCGAAGATCGGCTGGCCGAAGTCGTCGGTCAGGCGCTGCAGGTACTTGTTGTTCTCCTGGCAGATGTACTCGGTCAGCTCGCCGGTCGGGTTCCAGTTGATGGTCCAGCGCACCGTGAACGGCTTCGTGTACGCACCCGGATCGTCGAGGGTCGCTTCATACCTGAGTGTTTGCTTGTTCGGACGCGAGTACCGCTCGACGACGTGCAGCATGTCGGTGTGCGGGTGCCCGAAGTAGTCCATCCACGTGCCTTCGTTGAACCCGACGACATCGATGACGAGCGTATCCCCCTCCCATCTGCCGACCGAGTGCCCGAGGTAGGTTGGATTGAGCGCGTCGCCCTGCGGATGCGGCCGGCCGTCCATGTAGATCTCGCGCCAGATATGGGTGGCGCCTTCGAAGATCATGAGAATCCGCTTCTGCTCGGGGAGCTGGATGATCTCCATCGGATACGGCGTCGCCATCAGACGAGGACCGCCCGGCGGCAGACAGTAACCTTCCGGATCGTATTTGGAGTTGTTGGACGAATTGTAGTTGTAGACCGCCGCGGCCCACGGCTGGAACGGCACCTGCGGTTCGCCCTTCGCACCGGCGCGCGCCCCGAGGCCACCCGATCCCTCACCGCCACCGAGTTGAGCGCCGGGTGCCCCGCGTCCGGCGCCACGCCCGCGCCCGAACGACGGCGGGTGCTTTTCGACGTAGGTCTTGCCGTCTTCCTCGACGACCCGCTCACCCATATTGGTGATGTACGGAACGTTCCACACACCCTTTTCCCCCGGAACACGCCCGAGGTTCGGCGTGCCGTCGGCGAGATGTGGCGTGGGCTGTGGCGGTCCCGACATGCCGCGGCCACGGCCGCCGGGCCCTGGCGTGCCGGGCTCCTGCGCACCGACGGTGAGACCGATTGTAATCAGGACGGCAAAG
The DNA here is from genome assembly GCA_051985095.1 of Vicinamibacterales bacterium. Classification (GTDB taxonomy): domain Bacteria; phylum Acidobacteriota; class Vicinamibacteria; order Vicinamibacterales; family CAVVIG01; genus Gp6-AA45. The sequence goes on from JBPYEE010000224.1 coordinate 6,669, forward strand.
ATCGAACTGAGGATCGCGCCGCGTAAAAGAGTACGCACGTCCGTCTCCTTGACTGAAGATCGATAAGCCGGCCGCCGGAGGGAGCGCTATGGCGTCTCGGTCTGGCTCGACGCGGCGAACAGGCGTCTGCCGGTCGCGGCCAGCGTCACCGCGCGCGCGTTGCCGACGTTCGTCCCGTCTTTGGCCTGCGATCCTTCGACGACGACTTCATCGCCGACATGCAGTGTGTTGCGCGTCCAGCCCTGACGCATCAGGCCGTTGGGGCTGCCCATCTCCATGCCCCAGTTGACGACCTGGCCGTCAGCGCCGGTCACATCCAGGTAGAAGTACGTGTGGGGATTGGCCCACTCGATCTTGGTGACGACGCCTTTGAGATTGAGCGGCTTGTTCCCGTCGAACTCCGCAGCAAACGAGTGGTGGGCAAAGACACGGGGCGCGGCGAAGGCGCACCCGAGGACCAAGGCGAACACAGCGGTCTTGACCTTCATGAACGGCCTCCAGAGTAAACTCCAACGCCCAGCCGCACCCGCGGCGCTCGCGTTATTGTGGAAACTTCGACCCGCCGTGTCAACAATCTGCCACCGGTCGCTTTGATCCGTTGCCAGCCCCGAGCCGGGCTCATTTCTTCACTTGGTCGAGCTGCCGCTTGGCGGCCTGGTTGTTCGGATCCAGCTCCAGCGCGCGCTCGAAGTTCTTGATAGCGTTGGGGGTGTCGTTCTTCTTCGCGTAGGCCTGGCCGAGCGCCGTGTAGGTGGCGGATGACTTCGGGTAGAACTCCGCGTTCACCTGCAGCCACGTCATGGCTTCGTCCGGTTTGCCGGCGTTGATGAGCGGCGTCGCGACCGCAACGAGCGCCCCCTCGCTGAAGTCGTAGCTTTGGCCACCGAAGTACCTCGTGCGCAGGTCGCGATACTGCTGGACGGCCGCCGGCGCGCCGCTCTTGGCGGTCGTGTCGGCGATGATGTCAGGCAGCAGTTTTGGAACCGGCACGCCGCGATGGCAGGTGGCGCACCGCAGCCGCGTCACCTCGGCAGCCGGCTTGCCGGTGACCTCGGGAAGCTTCGCCGTCACCTCCCGGGCCATGAGGATCATCTTGCGGGCCACAGTCTTCGCCGGTTTGGCGTCCGACGCGAAGTCGAACTGCGGCGCGGTGCCGGCGTGGCAATAGCCGCATCCGCCCTGCTGCTGCACTCCGAGCGCCGCGACAAATCCCTGCATCGTGGCGATCAGTTCGGCGCGTGCGATGTCTTTCGGATACACCTGGAGATTCGTCATCGGCGGCGGTGGCGGTTGCGCCGGCTGCGCCGCGGCGCCGGTCGCGAAGAAGGTGAGCAATCCCAACGACGCACATGGTGACAACAGTCGCCTCATGACAGCTCCTTCGATGGAATGGTCGGAGGCCGCGCGCGAGGTCCTGCGGGGGTTCATTTCGCCGATATCAGGCGGCTGAGCAGCGGAATCTGTGCGGCGGGCGGCGAGACCGGCAAGGATTTCACATACGCGAACAGATCCGCCAGCTGCGCGTCCGTGAGCACTTTCTCGGTGTAGGGCGGCATGCGGCGCGGGTTACGCACGTACGCCGTGAACCGCTCGACCGTCATCGAGAGCGGTACGAGCCGCGCACCCGCGCCGCCGTGCCCGTCGTAGCCGTGGCAGGCGTAGCAGCTGTACTTCAAAAACAGCTCTTTCCCCTGCGGCGCGTTGCCGGGCGCGGCGGGTGTTTGTCCCGACGCGCCGACCGACAGCATGGCGGACGCCAGCACGGCACCAACCAGTCTCGTCATCGGGCTCTCCTAGCGCGGCTGGGTGACGACGTCGAGGAGGGCCGGTTCGCCGCGTTTGACGCGGTCGAGCGCGCGCCCGATTGCCGGCGCGAGGTCCCTGGGCTGCTCAATTGGCCCCTCGCCGTACATGCCATATGCCTGCGCCATCTTCGCGTAATCGATGTTCGGCTCGCGCAGCGTCGTCCCGATGTGTGCGCGGTCGGCGCCGCGGTTGCGTTCGCTCGCCATCTGCTGCACGAACATCACCTCCTGATGGTACGCGCGGTTGTTGTGCATGATCGTGAGCAGCGGAATCTTGTGGTGGCACGCGGTCCAGAGGACGCCGGGCGCGTAGTTCAAATCGCCGTCGGTCTGAATATTGATCGAGAGCCGCCCGTGCGCGCGATTGGCGAGCGCCGCGCCCACCGCGGCCGGCGCGCCGTAGCCCATGGCGCCCGCGCCCTGACCGCCGATGTAGCGATAGTGTTTGTCGAAGTCCCACAGACGGCCGGGCCAGCCGCTGATGAATCCCTGCCAGGAGACAAGTGACCAGTCTTCCGTCTTGATCTGATCCCACAGCTCCCCGCAGAGACGCGCGAGACTGATCGGGCTCGAGTCCCAGCCGAACGCGGCGCTCTCAATCCCCTGCGTCCGCGCCTCGTGGTGCGCCGCCGCGAGCTTGGCGCCGCGATCCTGCAGCGCCCGCCGCCGGTCGGCCGTCAGCTGCCGCTTGACTTCCTCGATGAGCATCGGCAGCGTCGCTTCGGCGTCGGCGGCGATGTCGACGTCGGCGTCGGCGAGGTGTTGAAAGTCCTGCAGGTTGCTCTTGATGAACAGATCGAGCGATGAGATGTTGATCGTCTTGACGTCGGCTGCGCGCGGCCCGGGGGCCGGCCCCGGCCCGCCGCTGCCCTGCACCTCAAGGTTCAGGATGACGTCCGCGGCGCCAGTCCCGAGGCCCGCGAGAGGATGGCGTGACGGGAAGTTGACGCGATCGCCGCCGCCGTTGACCGCCGCCTGCAGCAGTTCCGCGAGTTCGACGAGCAACGTGATGCCGTTGGGCGTCCGCGCCAGCCGGCCCGCATTGATCCGCGGGTTCTCGGCCGCAACGAGCAGACGCGCCGCCTCGCGTACGGCGCCGGGTTCACCGGCAGGGGGCGACGGCATGACGAGCCGCGGCATCTTCGGCGGCGCAGCCATTGGCCGCAGCTGCAGATCATGATCAACGACGAGCAACACCGGCTCCATCGGCGGGGTCATCGCGATCCGGTACGCGCGCACAGCCGACTCCGCGTACGCCGCCAATGAGGCAGGCTCGTCGTCCCATTTCACGTAATCGCGAACGATGGTCGCCATGTCCTGCGCGCTGTGGTACGAATTCACGCCGTTGGCGCGCGTGCCCGCGTCGCGCCAGTTGCCGGCAATGATCATCATCGGCACGCGGTCGGCATATGCGTTGTAGATCGCCATCGAGGCGTGCTGCAGCCCGATATCGCCGTGCACGATCGCCAGCATCGGCTTGCCCGCGATCTTCGCGTAGCCGTGCGCCATCGCCGCGGACGATTCTTCGTGGCAGCAGGTCAGCAACTCGGGCATGCGGTTGCCGCCGTAATTGATGATCGATTCGTGCAGCCCTTCGAAGCTCGAACCCGGATTCGCCGCGGCGTACTCGATGCCAAGGCTTTTGATCACGTCGACCATGAAGTCGGACGCCGGTTTCTCGACCAGGCGTGCCGCCGCGCCGCGCGGCGGTGGTTCGGTATCGGCGACGAGCTGAGAGCGCGGCGGCCCCGTCGGGCTCGGGCGTGGCTCTTGAGGTGCAGGCGGCTGCTCAGCCGCGACGGGCGCCCCCTTCGCAACCAGAGCGGCTGCGCTGATGGCGGCGCCCTTGAGAAACCGTCGACGTCCCGCGGCGGGCTGTTTCGGCTTCAACATGCCGGGAAGTCTACTCCGATTTGTCGCGTTTGCACGGGCTCGGCGATTACAATTCCCGACTGCAGCTGCGCCGGATATTCGCGTATCATGAGGGCTGTTTCGATCGGCCGTCCACTGCGGAGAGCGCGTCCATGCTGAAGAGACTCGTGGTCGCCGCGGGCGTCGTCATCCTGCCGTTCGTACTGGGCGTTACGGGCCAGACAGCGGCACCCCGCGCGCAGGCGCCAGCCCAGCCCGCAGCGCCGCAACCCACGCCGCCCGTGTCCGCCCAGCGTGCGCTGCTCAATCAGTACTGCGTCGGTTGCCACAACACCCGGGCGAGAACTGCCGGACAGGAAGCGGCGCGCAAACTGACGCTCGATGACGTCGATGTCAACCGCCCGAGCGATCACCCCGAGATCTGGGAAACCGTCGTGCGCAAGCTGCGCGCCGGGATGATGCCACCCGCCAACAGCCGGCGTCCCGACAAAGCGACGTCCAGCGCCTTCATCACCTGGGTCGAAACCGAGCTCGATCGGAACGCGCAGCCGTACATGCCGCCGCCCGGGCTGCACCGGATGAACCGCACCGAGTACGCCGCCGTCGTGCGCGATCTGCTCGATCTCGACGTCGATCCCAGCCAGTATCTGCCGTCGGATGATTCGACCCACGGCTTTGACAACATGGCCGGAACGCTCGGGATTTCGTCGACGCTCGTGGAGGCGTACGTCTCCGCCGCCAGCAAGATCAGCCGCCTCGCCATCGGCGAGCCGGTGCCGCCCGGACTCGTCGTGTATCGCACGCCGGAAGACACGTCGCAGGACTATCACATCGAAGGGCTGCCGTTCGGCACACGCGGCGGGATCATGCAGAAGCATGTGTTCCCGTCCGACGGCGAATACACCGTGACGGTCACGCCCATCTTCGGCGACAACATGTCGCCGACCGGATTCGGATCGGTCCCGTGCGAGAAACTCGAGATTCTGCTCGACGGCGAACGGCTCGAGTTGATCGATTGGCAGGGCAGCCGCCGGTTCGGCGCGCCCCAGGCCAGCTGCGGCGGGCAGTCGGGGCAGCGCGGAGCGGGGCCAGGAGCCGCCGGCGGCGGACGCGGCCGCGGGCTCGCACCAGGGGCCGCGGCTGTACCCACCGGGGGCCAGCAGGGCCCGGAAGCCTTCTTCGGTGGCCGCGGCGGCACGCCGATGCGCGCGCGCTTCAAGACGACGGCCGGCGAGCACGAGGTCGCCGCGACGTTCCTCGCGACGAACTTCGCGCCGCTGCTCGATCTCGATCAGCACTTCATGCGTGACACGGTGCAAACCGGTCCGACGCCCGGCTTCACCTTCTTCCCGCACGTCGGCACGCTTCGCATCGAGGGTCCCTACAACGCGGCGCCGGCGAAAGACTCGCCGAGCCGCCGCAAACTCTTCGTCTGTCAGCCGGCAGCCGCCGGTGACGAGACCGCCTGCGCGCGCAAGATCGTCACGAACCTGGCGACGCACGCGTTTCGTCATCCCGCGACGCCCGGTGAAACGCAGGCGCTGATGGAGTTCTATCAGGACGGCCGCAAGACCGGCGATTTCGATCACGGCATCGAGGTCGCGCTGGCGCGCGTGCTCGCCGATCCGAAGTTCATTTACCGGATCGAGACGGAGCCGCCGAATCTCAAGCCGGGGCAGACCTATCGCATCAGCGATCTGGATCTCGCGTCGCGGCTGTCGTTCTTCCTCTGGAGCACGATCCCCGACGACGAACTGCTCGCGGTCGCAAGCCAGGGCCGGCTCAAAGATCCCGCGATCCTCGCGCAACAGGTCCGCCGGATGCTGATGGATCCGCGCGCCGAGGCCCTTGCGGTCAATTTCGCCGGACAGTGGCTGAATCTGCGGGGCATGCAGGCCGCCGGCCCGCTCCCGATGATTTATCCGGACTTCGACGATCCGCTGCGGCAGTCGATGCGGCGCGAAGTCGAGCTCCTGTTCGACAGCATCATTCGCGAGGACCGCAACGTCGTCGACCTGCTCACGGCCGACTACACCTTCGTCAACGAACGGCTCGCCAAGCATTACGGCATTCCGAATGTCTACGGCAGCCAGTTCCGCCGCGTGACGCTCGGTCCGGACCTGGACGCGCGGCGCGGCCTGCTCGGCAAGGGCGCGTTTCTGGTGACGACGTCGAAGCCGGAGCGCACATCGCCGGTGACGCGTGGGAAATGGATTCTGACGAACGTCCTCGGCATGAGCCCCCCGCCGCCGCCGCCCGACGTGCCGCCGCTGCCCGCGCACATGGCCGACGCGCGCGGCAACGCCAGGGAGCCCACGATGCGGCAGCGGATGCTGCAGCACCGCGTGCGCCAGGACTGCATCCAGTGCCACGCGCTGATGGATCCGATTGGCTTCTCGCTCGAGAACTTCGACGGGATCGGCGTTTTTCGGACCGACGAGGACGGCACGCCGGTCGACGCCTCGGCGAAGACCTACGACGGCACGACGATCGACGGGCCGGCTGGTCTGCGAACGTGGCTGCTCGGCTACTCCGATCAGTTCGTCGAGGTCGTCGCCGAGAAATTATTGACCTACGCGCTCGGCCGCGGCGTCGAGTACCAGGACATGCCGCTGGTCCGATCGATCTCGCACGATGCGAAGCGGAACGACGATCACTTTTCGGCGCTTGTGCTCGGTGTGGTCAACAGCAAGCCGTTCCAGATGAACACGAAGACTCCGGAACGGGCCGTACCGAGTCATACGGTGGCGGGCGACAAAAGCCCCGGCACGGGAGTTCGATGACGATGTTCATTGCGAAACGACACATTCCTCGGCGCACCTTTTTGCGGAGTGCGGGATGCACGCTGGCGCTGCCGCTCCTCGACGCGATGGTTCCGGCCAGCTCTGTTCTGGCGCAGACGGCCGCCGCCGGCAAGCCGCGTTTCGTCGGGATCTTTTTCCCGCACGGGATGGCACCGGGCTACTGGGTGCCGGAGACCGAAGGCCCCCTGCCTCAGAAGCTCCCCCACATTCTCGAGGCCCTGAAGACCGTCCGCGAGCAGACGGTTGTGCTGAGCGGTCTGTGGTCGAAGTCGGCGGAGCCGCCCGAAGGGACGACCGGATCGGATCACTGGGTCGCGGCCGCCTTCCTGACCGGCATCAAGCCGCGCAAGACCGCCGGCTCGGACGCGTCGGTCGGCAGCGCCACCATCGATCAGCAGATCGCGGCGCAAATCGGACGCGAGACGCTGCTGCCGTCGCTGCAGCTCGCCGTCGAGGACCCGAACTCGAGTTCGAGCAACTGCGGCGAAGGCTACAGCTGCTCGTACACCAACTCGATTTCCTGGATCGAGCTGCCACCGCAGTCTGGGGACACCTACGAGCGGTCGAGCCCGCTGCCCATGGAGCTCAATCCGCAGGTCGTGTTCGAGCGCTTGTTCGGATCGGGGTCGACGCCGGAGCTGCGGGCGATGCGGATGCACGAGAATCGCAGCATCCTCGACTCCGTGCTCGCTGAGCTGTCGAGTCTGACGAAGGATCTCGGCGCCGCCGATCGTCGCACCGTCGGCCAGTACACCGACGAGATCCGGGAAATCGAACGGCGCATCCAGCTCTCGGCAAAGGCATCGGCGACGATTCCCGAAGTCGATCTGCCTCCCGGCATCCCCGACTCGTTCGACGAGCACATCAAGCTGCAGATCGATCTCACGGCGCTCGCCTTCCGCGCGGACATCACGCGCGTGGCGACGCTGCTCGGCGCCCGTGACCTGACCGCGCGCGCCTACGTGTACCCCAAGAGCGATCTCTTTCCAAACGGAGGCGTCAGCCCGGGCTTCCACGGCGGATCGCATCACCAGGAAGACCCGATCCAGATCCGGCGGTACGCCGACCTCAATCGCTATCACGTATCGACGCTGGCATACTTCGCCGAGAAACTGAAGGCACTGCAGGAGGGCGATGGAACGCTGCTCGATCGCTCGCTGATCTTGTACGGCACGAACATGGGCAATTCGAATCAGCACCAACACTACGACGTGCCGCACATTCTCGTGGGCGGCGCGAACGGTCAGTTGAAGGGCAATCGCCACCTCGCCTACGAGCGCAAGACGGTCACGACGGGCAATATGCTGCTGTCGCTGCTCGACCTGTACGGAGTCCACAAGGACGTTCAGGGCGACAGCACCGGCAGGCTGCCGAAGCTGGTGTAACGGGACGAGAGGGTCATGCGCACATCGATCACGATCGCGTTCATTCTGGCGGCCGGACTCGCCCGGCTCTCCTCGGCGGCGGCCAGGAGCGAAGTCGCCGATGCGGTAATGAAAGGCGACAAGGCCGCGTTGCGCGCGCTGCTGCAGCAGAAAGCCGACGTCAACGCGCCGCAGGTCGACGGCGCCAGGGCGCTGCACTGGGCCGTCTACCGCGACGATCTGGAGGGGCTCACTCAGCTGCTTCAGGCGGGCGCAGCCGTCAACGTGGCGACCCGCGAAGGAGTGACGCCGCTGCAAATGGCGGCGATGTACGGCCGGCCGGCGATCATCGAAGCGCTGCTCAAGGCGGGCGCGGACGCGAAGCAGCGCGACGCCGACGGTGACACGATGGTCATGTTTGCGGCACGCAGCGGCAATGCCGCCGCGATCAAGCTGCTCGCCGGGGCGGGCGTCGACGTCAACGCGAAAGAGAATCTCCGCGGTACGACGGCACTGATGTGGGCTGTGGAACAACGCCATCCGGCCGCCGTCAAGATGCTGGTCGAACTTGGCGCCAACGTTGACGCGCAGAGCGGCCCCGCGGGCCTGCCGCGCAATTACATGGCGCCGCGCGTCGATACGGCGGCCGTTCAGGCGGCCATCAAACGCCACGGCGACGCCGCCGTGGCCGGGCGCACCTACGAGGAACAACTCGAGTGGGAGGTTGCGCAAGGCGCGCAGATTCGAATGGGGTTCCGCGGCACGCTGAACGGTGCGCCGTCGGCGCCGCGGGCGCTCGCCAGGCGCGGCTCGCCGACGGCGGAGGCCGCGGCATCCACAGCCGCGACCGCAGCAGGGCCGACATCCCCCGCAGCCCCGGTGGCACCCCCGCCCGACGACGGAGCCGACGACACCGACGTGATCGTGGCCGGCCTGGTCGGCAGCGGTGGCGGCGGGCTGACGCCGCTCATCTTCGCCGCTCGCGAAGGCGATCTCGAGTCCGCGACGTATCTGCTCGACGGGGGCGCGAAAATCAACCAGACCTCGGAGTACGGGTGGACGCCGCTGCTCACGGCGAGCAACAACCGCCACTACAAGCTGGCGTCCTATCTCATCGAGCGCGGCGCCGACGTCAACATCGCGAACAAGGGTGGATGGACGCCGATCTATCTGGCCACGGACAACCGGAACATCGAGGGCGGCGACTACCCGGTCCAGAAAGCGGACATGGACCACCTCGAGTTCATCAAACGGCTCCTCGACCAGGGCGCCGATCCCAACGGCCGCGC
>JBPYEE010000225.1:0-20085 GCA_051985095.1 Vicinamibacterales bacterium
CTATGGCGTCGCGATCACCAAGCTCGCCGACGCGGATGCACGCGTCGTCGCGCTCGACGCCGACGTGGGCAACTCGACGTTCAGCGACAAGTTCGAACACGCGCACCCGGAGCGCTTTTACGAGCATTTCATCGCCGAGCAGGCGATGATTGGATCGGCGATGGGGTTGGCCGCTCGCGGCGCGATTCCGTTCCCCTCGACCTTCGCCTGCTTCCTGACGCGCGCCGCCGACTTCGTGCGCATGGCCGCCATCAGCAAGGTGAACGTGAAGTTCGCCGGATCGCACGCGGGGATCTCGATCGGCGAGGACGGCCCGTCGCAAATGGCGCTCGAGGATCTCGCGCTGTTCCGCGCCGAACCGAACTGCACCGTCGTCTACCCGTGCGACGCCGTCAGCACCGAACGTCTGGTTGCCGCGATGGCCGAGCGCCCCGGCCCTGCCTATATGCGCACCAGCCGGCCGAAGACGCCGGTGATCTACGGCAACGACGAGCCGTTCCCCATCGGCGGATTGAAAGTGCTGCGCCAGAGCAGCGAGGATGTGGCGACGGTGATTGGTGCCGGCGTGACCGTGTTCGAGGCGCTGAAGGCGTACGACGTTCTGCGCGCGGAGCGGACGCTCATCCGGGTCATCGATCTCTACTCACTCGCCCCGATCGATCGCGAGGGGTTGATCGCGGCCGCGCGCGCCACCCACGGGCACCTGATCACCGTCGAGGATCACTACGCGGCGGGCGGGCTCGGCGATGCAGTGGCCGAAGCGGTCGCCGCCGGGGGCTTTACCGTGCACCGGCTGGCGGTCCGCGAAATCCCCCGCAGCGGCAAGCCCGACGAGCTCCTCGACCTGTTCGGCATCTCGGCCAGGCACATCGTGCGGAGCGTTCAAGAGGCGCAACGGGTACAACCGGTTCCCGAGGTTCAAAAGGTGCGTTCGTGAACCCCCCGAACACGGACCCTACTGTTGCGTTTTCCCCTGAATCATCTGTTTGAGCGTGTTCTGTTGATCGGTGGTCAGCACCTGCATCGCCTGCGCGATGATGTGGGTCTCGGCCATCATCAGCTGTGACTCAGCCGTCGCCACCGCCGGCCAGAGCTGCTGGATTTGAGCGTCCGATTGGCCGTTGATCTGGGCGGTCAATACGGCGCGGCGCGCGTCAAACAGCTGCTTCATCAATGCCTGCATTTCCGTCTTGTTCGCCTGCGCGAGTGACTTGATCTGCGATACCTGCGCGTCGCTCAGGCCAAGCCGTGCGGCCCCGCGTCCCAATAGCATCCCCATGGGTCCGCCCCACGGGCCTGCCATCCCGGGCCCCATCCCGCGACCGCGAAACGGTGGGTGGCCGGAATTCGTATTCTGATCTTGAGCGAGCGCAGTCGTGCTGGTGACGCTCAGGGCCATCAGGACCGCTGCGCCGCTCAGCAGAATGCGTCGACTGTAGTGCAACGTCATCATCGTGCCTCCTGTCTAACTTTGACGGTCGTGCCGTGACGGCGTAATGAACCGATAATGAAAAAATTATGACGCCGCACGTTCTCGTCGTCGAAGACGAACCGAATATTCGCGAGCTGGTCTGTCTGCATCTCGGGCTCGAAGGCTACCGGTGCGAGGGGATTCCCGACGGGCAGCAGGCGCTGAAGCGAACCGAACAGGAACGGTTCGATTTGCTGGTGCTCGACCTGATGATCCCGGGCCTCGATGGCCTGGCGCTCTGCCGCGCCGTTCGCAATGGGAAAACCAACCAGGACGTCCCGATCCTGATCCTGACGGCGCGCCGCGACGAGAACGACAAAGTCATCGGCCTCGAGAGCGGCGCCGACGATTACCTGACCAAGCCGTTTGGTGTGCGGGAGCTTGTCGCGCGCGTGCGGGCGCTGCTGCGCCGGCCCCGGCGGGCCCACGCCGAGGCGCAGGCCGGCAACGGCGATCTCGGTCCCGCGGTCTCGATTCACGGTCTGGCCATCGACCCGGCGCGCCGCCGCGTCGACGTGGAGGGTCGCGATGTCGAGCTGACGGATCAGGAATTCCGGTTGTTGTACCTCCTCGCGACCCATCCGGGGATTGTCTTCAGTCGCGAGGCGCTGCTTGCGAAGATCTGGCGCGGCGATACCTATGTGACCGTCCGCAGCGTCGATACGCTCGTCAAACGGCTCCGGCGGCGGATCGAACCCGATCCGGCCAACCCGCGGCATCTGCTGACCGTGTGGGGCGTGGGCTACAAATTCGCCGACGCCTGACGCGGCCGGCCGCGCGGACCGTCACTCGGCGTCGGGCATCGGCGGCGACTGCCGTTTGTGCTCGCTGCCTCGGATCAACCGTTCGATTCGCATCGCGAGCGCCGGCGACACGCCCTCGGCACCCTCCTCGAGATACTGTTCGAGGTCTGCGTAGGTGAACCCCATCTCCTCCTCGTCGGTCTGCCCGAGCCACAGCCCGGCCGTCGGCGTCCGGTCGACGACGGGCTGCGGCACGTTCAACTCCCGCGCGACCGCGCGCACCTCCTTCTTTGTCAACCGGCCGAGCGGCAACAGATCGCAGCCGCCATCGCCATACTTGGTGAAGTAGCCAATGGTGAGTTCCGATCGGTTCCCGGTGCCGGCGACGAGATAATTCAAACTGTTCGCGAAGAAATACAGCGTGGTCATCCGCAGCCGCGGCTTCATGTTGGCGAGCGGTGCGCGCCCGCGCAGCGGATCGGACGGGGGCGCGGCGCGCCGCTCCGGCGGCAACAGATCAAGAACGGTCTGCACGTCGCGGGCCATCGCGTCGTAAGCGGCCGAGAGATCCACCGCGATCGTCGGCAGCGAGAACCGGTCTGCGACGAGCTTCGCGTCACGCTCGTCCTGCGGATCGCTGTGACACGGGAGGATCGCCGCGATCACCTGCCCCGGAGCCGCCAGCTGTGACAGCCGCGCGACGACCGCCGAGTCGATGCCGCCGCTCAGGCCCACGACGAACCCGCGCGCGCCCGCGGCGGTCAGCTGACGCCGCATCCAGGCCGCGATGCGATCAACCGTCGACATGCCGGAGGATTCTATCGCGGAGCCGCACGGCGTCCCGCGGCGCATGTCCCCCGGTGTCGTTGTTGAAATACGCGTAAATCGGGCACCGGCCGTTAAAACGGTCGGCGAGCCACTCGGCCCACCGTTCCAGGGCCGCATCGGCGTAGCGGCCACCGTATTGCGTGGTGCCGTGGAACCGCACGTAGACGAAGGGACCGACGGCCAACCTGCCGGACGCGGAGCCGGGCATATCGTGCAGACAGAGCGCGACGCGATGCTTCGCCATCACCGCGAACACCTCGTCGTCGTACCAGCTCGGATCGCGAAATTCAATCGCATGCCGCCGTCGATGCGGGAGCGCCTCGAGAAACCGCTCGAGCCGATCGACATTGATCGGAAAGCGCGGCGGGAGCTGATAGAGGACCGGGCCCAGCTTCGGGTCGAGCCGCGCCGCGCGGTTGAAGAAGCGGCGCAGCGGATCCGCCGGATCCTTCAGTTTTTTCATGTGCGTGAGATAACGGCTGGCCTTCACCGCGAACACGAACCGCGCGGGCGCACGCCGTTCCCAGGACGCGAACGTAGCGGCGCCGGGTAAGCGGTAAAAAGTGTTGTTGATCTCAACCGTATCGAACTGATCCGCGTAGAACTCGAACCACCGATCCTGCGGCAGCGCTGCGGGATAGAAGGTCCCGCGCCAGTGCCGGTACTGCCAGCCGGAGCAACCGACACGTATGTTAAGATGTGAAAGCATTTCCGCGTGGCCCGCGGAGATTCCTCTCACAACCAGGCGTCGGTTTCAAACACACGGGAGTCGTCACGTGTTTGCTCGCAAGTGGCCCCATCGTCGTCTCATCGCTTTCGCCGTCGCGTCCGTGATCACGCTCGCGCTTCTGATCACGGTTGTGCTTCGCGTCCGGACTCACGCTGAGCTCGAGCAGGTTCCCTTCTCGGATCTCCTCCACCAGCTGGACAAGGGAGTGGTCGCAGACGTTGTCGTCACCGGGGATACACTCGAGTTCAAGCTCGCTGATGGCCGGACGTTTCGAACCGTCGCGCCGGCAAACTATGTCACGGCCAATGCGGCCTTTGTGCCGGAGCTGGCGCGGAAGAACGTCCGCATCGATGTTCGGCCGGCCAACGAGCAGACGGCGGTCAACTACGGCGCCGTGGTCCTGGGCATCGGTTTTGTCACCCTGCTCGGGTTCACGCTCTATCGCGTGACGACCGGCCGTATTCCTGCCCTCGAAAGCAAAACGCGGGAAGCCGACCCCGAAACGGCGAACGTGACGTTCGACGACGTCGCGGGCGTGGACGAGGCGAAGGAGGAAGTGAAGGAGATCGTCGATTTCCTGCGCGAACCGGAGCGCTTTTCGGCGATTGGCGGCCGCATCCCAAAAGGCGTCCTGCTGGTGGGCCCGCCCGGCACCGGCAAAACCCTGCTCGCCCGATCGATTGCTGGCGAGGCGAAGGTCCCGTTCCTGTTCGCCAGCGGCTCGGACTTCGTGGAGATGTACGCCGGTGTCGGTGCGTCGCGCATCCGCAAGCTGTTCCGCGACGCGCGGAAGCATCCCGCCTGCATCGTTTTCGTCGACGAGCTCGACGCGGTAGGCCGGAGCCGCGGCGGCACCTCGCTGTCGCACGAAGAGCGTGAGCAGACGCTGAATCAGCTGCTCGTCGAAATGGATGGCTTCGCGCCGAACCAGGGCATCGTCGTCATCGCGGCGACCAACCGGCCCGACATCCTCGACCCGGCGCTGCTGCGTCCCGGCCGCTTCGATCGCCAGGTGACCGTCGGCGCACCCGACCTCAAGGGGCGCGAACAGATCCTGAAGATCCACGCGCGCAAGGTCCGGCTTGCCTCCGACGTCGACCTCCGGCAGATCGCCCGCGGCACGCCCGGCTTCTCCGGCGCGGATCTCGCGAACCTGATCAACGAAGCGGCGTTGTTTGCCGTCCGCGGGGGCCGCGCCGATGTGACCAATCACGATCTCGACCAGGCCCGCGACAAAGTGCTGATGGGCGTCGAGCGCAAGTCGCTGACGATGAGCGAACACGAACGTGTCACGTGCGCGTATCACGAAGCCGGCCATGCGGTCGTGGCGGCGCTGCTGCCGAACGCCGATCCGCTCCACAAAGTGACGATCATTCCGCGTGGACGGGCGCTCGGCGTCACGATGCAGCTGCCCGAAGGCGATCGCCACACACACTCGCGGGAGTTCCTCGAGGCGCAGATTGCGATCCTGATGGGTGGCCGGATCGCCGAAGAGATCTTCCTGCGGCAGATGACGAGCGGTGCCGGCAACGACATCGAGCGCGCCACAGAAATCGCGCGCCGCATGGTGTGCGAGTTCGGAATGTCGGCCCTGGGACCGCTGGCGTACCGGACGCCTGGCAACCCGTGGGAAACCGATCGCGGCGCCGGGATCAGCGAAGCCACGGCGCAGCGGGTCGACGAAGAGGTCCGCGAGATCGTCATGCGCGGCTACGAAACGGCGCGTCAGCTGGTCGCGAAGAAGCGCGGCGCGGTTCGAAACCTGGCCGAGGAACTGCTGGTCGTGGAATCACTGGACGCCGAGGGCATCAAGACCATCATCGCCGCGGCGGCGTAGCTAGGTAATCGCCTCCGCGATCGGCGAATCGGGCCAGGACGGCTCCCGTCGTGCCACGTACCCGGCGTGGGCGAGACGATGCTGAAACAGCGCCGTCTCCGATGCCCAGAAGAGCAGCTTCACCCACAATCGCGCCACGACGTACAGCTGCGCGATGGCCAGATCCGCCCACATCCTCGGCCCGGCGCCGCCGACGCCCGGGACGACCGCCGCATACACGGCGAGGGCGAGCAGAAACGTGCCGACGTTGGCCGCGTACAGCGTAAGGGCCGGTGCGGGGTTGCGCCGGATGAACCCGCAGGCGCTGGCGATGGCGGCCAGCATGCTGCGGCGATCTTCGACGACGGACCGGACCTTGGCGTAATCGACAATCAGGTTCCACCCGCCGACAAGGGCAAGAAACACCCCATACAAGGCAACCCGTGTCAGGAACGCGGTTCGTTCAACCGTCATGTCGCGAATCAGGCCCGGATAGAGCCGGTCGAACACCCACCCGTGAAACGGGCCGAAGAGCACGACGTAGACGGCCGCCTGCACGATCGCCAGCCGGAGAAAGCGAACAAAGAACGCGCCGCACGTGCCAAAGAACCCGTACACGCCGGTGTCACGGTCGCGGGCGTACCGATCAATGATCCCACCGGCGAGCAGGATCCAGGCCGCCAGATACGCGGCCGTAGCGATGACAATCGCCAGCGGCTGCGACCCGCCGTCGACAAACGTGCTCAGGTTATCGAGCAGTGCGCCGACGCCGATGATGGTTGGCCGGAAGCTGGTTCCGAGGCCGCTCGCCTGGTCGGCGAACTCCTCCATCCATTCGTGGTTGACCCCCGCTGCAGCCGTGTCTGCCGCGAGGCTCGCACCGAGATGGTGCGCGAGCAGGCCGCGGACGACGAGCGCCAGCGGGGCCGACATCGCAAGCGTCAGCAGCCAGACGCCCGCGAGCACCGCCGGTGCCTGGTTCACCCGCCGGGCGCCGTCGCGGAAACTCAGGCCAGCGATGCCCATGTCAACAGATGGTCCTGCAGCCATCTCAGCCAGATCAGCGCCCATTTGGTGGCCGCGGCGCCGCTCTGCGGCGTGCGCGTTTTCGAGTTGTTAGTGAGGTTGATGTCGAGCAGCAGCGTGTGCGCCGGATCGACTTCCGCGGAGCGCACCGCGACTGGCCGTTCGTAGACATACGGCTTCCAGCGGTCGACGCCGTCCCAATGCTCGATCGTCTGCGCTCCGTCGTCGAACGTCACGCGCACGTCGATCGGAAAGATGGCGCCGCCAAATCGCCGCACCACGACCGTGCTGCGATAGCGATCGCCCTCGCGGACGCTCATCAGGTCGTCGATGCCGTAATCGAACGTGTTCGAGTTCCGATAGGCCTGGTCGAAAAACGGCGTCAGGTCGCGTCCTGCCGCGTGGTTGATCGCGTCGAAGAAGTCGGCGGGTTTCGGGTGGCGGAACCGCCAGGCCGCAAAGTAGTCACGCATGCCGCGCTGCAGCACGGGCCAGCCGATCCACCGTTCGAGCGTGTTCAGCCAGAGCGCCGTCTTCGCATACGTGATCCCTCCCGCCGACGTCGGAAAGTATCGATAACTTGGCGTCGACGGCGTGTCGTCGCTGGCGACGGCGCGATATCCGCGCAGATAATTCGAATCGACCTCGCGCGTCAGCACCACGTCCCGGAAGACGTAGGGCAGGAAGCCGCCGAAATATCGGATTACGAGATGGTCGGGCACGCCGGCGGCGGCAATGGCGCGCCCTTCGGAGAACTGGTTGAGACCTTCGTCAAGCCAGGCATCCTCGAACTCGTTGTTGCCGACAACGCCGTACCACCATTGATGCCCCGCTTCGTGCACGATCACGCTTTCGGGCATGGTCGCGCCGCCGGGGGCGATCCAGCGAGTGCCGGCCGTGAACAGCGTCGGATATTCCATGCCGCCGGCGCCACTCTGAAAGGCCGGGTCGACGATGGTGAGGTGGCCATAGGGATACGGACCGTACCAGTCGCCGTAGTACCGGAGCGAGATACGTGCCGACGCGAAATGGCGCTCGGCCTGATCGAGATGCTCAGGCTGCAGCAGCAGCCGCATCGTGACCGGCGGCAACGCGCCTGAGTCGAATCGCGCCGTGCGCTCCACATAGTCCGGACTCGTGGTCCACGCAAAGTCGTGCACGTCGTCCTGGTAATAGCGGTGCGACGCCGTCCCATCCGCGTTGTCGCGTCGCTCGCGTTCGACGCCGGTGGCACCAACGGTCCATCCGCGCGGTACCGTCATCGTGACGTCGTACGTGCCGTAATCGGAAAAGAATTCCGTGCTCGAATGGAACTGATGGCAGTTCCAGCCCTCGTCCTGCAAGACGCCTAGCTTCGGGAACCACTGGGCGATGAAATAATAATTGCCGACCACGCCCGTTCGGGCGACCGTGCGCGGCACGTGCGCCGTCCAGTCGATGCGAAGCGTCAGCCACTCACCCGGCTGCGCGGCGCGCGGCAGAGGCACGGCCATGACGGTGCGGTCGTCTTCATTGCCATCATCGGGGGCAATGAAATGCTGGGCGCCGGTCAGATCGCTGTCCGGACTCAACAGACGGATCGCAGTGACATCGATCCGCGCGCGATCGGCGTCTGACGTGGAGGTGGCCTCCTCACGGCGTCGAAGGCCCCCGAGCATCGCTTCACGCATGAAGGTCGATCGGTTGTCGCGCCAGGCGTTCCAATACAAATGGAACTGCAGCTCGGTCGCGATTGCGCGGGTGATGTTGCGCCATCGGATGGTTTCTCGCCCGGTAATCGTACGCGTGGCGGGATCGAGGCGCGTGTCAATGGTGTAGTTCGCATTGCGCGCCGACAGAGGGTCACCGATGACCCCGGTGGCCGCGGCCTGCGCGAACACATCCGCCGAGCTGAGCGTCAGCAGCAGGATCGCGGCGAAGCCGACGCGGCGAACCGTCATATAATCCACAAGCTTATGCCAGACATTCGTGTCATGCATTTCGGCCTCGGCCCGATTGGCGCCGCGATTGCCAAGCAAGTCGCGATCCGACCGGGATTCAAGATCGTTGGCGCGATCGACATCGATCCGGCAAAGGTCGATCGCGATGTGGCCGACGTCGTGGGGTTGCCCCGGCGCCTCGCCGTGAGAGTCTCCGGTAACGCCGTGAAGACGCTCAAGAAGACCAAGGCCGATGTCGTCGTCCTCTGCACGAGCTCATCGATCAAGAACGTGATGCCGCAGATCGAGACGATCTTGAAAACGAGAACCGCAATTGTCTCGACCACCGAGGAGCTGTCGTATCCCGGGTACACGCACATTCGCCAGGCCCGACAGATTCACGCACTGGCGAAGCGCGCGAAAGTCGCGGTCCTGGGCACTGGCGTCAACCCGGGCTTCGCGATGGACGCGTTGCCGATTGCGATGACCGCCGTTTGCGAGCGGGTCGATCGCGTTGTCGTCAATCGGATCCAGGACGCGCGTATCCGCCGGCTGCCGTTCCAGCAGAAGATCGGAGCCGGTCTGACGACCGAGCAGTTCCAAAAGAAGGTCGACACCGGGAATGTGCGCCACGTCGGGCTCACGGAATCGATTGCAATGATTGCAGATGCGCTCGGGTGGACGCTCGATCGAATCAGCGACGATATTCAGCCGAAGCTGGCAACCGTGACCATCTCCAGCGAGTTTCTCGCGGTCGACCCGGGGTACGTCTGCGGGATCATCCAGGACGGGATCGGCTATCGCAAGGGCGAAGCGGTCATCAAGCTGCACATGGAAGCCTACCTGGGCTCGCCCGATACGTACGATTCGGTTGATATCGAGGGATCGCCGAATTTGTCCGTCAGGATCTCGGGCGGGATCCATGGCGACGTCGCGACGGCGTCGATTGTGGTCAATTCGATTCCCAGAGTCCTGGCCGCCACGCCCGGCCTCCACACGATGCGCGACTTGCCGCTCCCGTCGTTCTTCCCGGGCACTCGGTGAGCCCGGGAACCGACGCGGCCGTGGCCACGTCTGAGCGTTCCAGAAGATAATCGAGTGGTGTAACATCGTCCTCCCATGCCGAAGCGCGGAAACATGGCTCTTCAAGGCGATATGCTCCAGGGGACGCTCGACCTGTTGATCCTGCGCACGCTGGCCGCCGCACCCGCGCACGGGCACACGATCGCGCACGTCATTGAGCACCAGTCGGATGCGGTGCTGCAGGTGGAGCACGGGTCGCTCTATCCGGCGCTGCACCGGCTGGAAGATCGCGGCTGGATCGCGTCGTTCTGGGGCACCTCGGAGAACAACCGACGCGCCCGCTACTACCGGATTACGGTCACCGGACGCACGCAGCTGCAGGAACAGACCACGCGCTGGGACGCGATCGTCCGGGCCATCGACCGGGTGCTGAGGCCGGCATGAGCCTGCGCCGGTTCTTCGCGCGCGACTGGTGGGATGCGGAGCGGGCGCGCGAACTCGAGTCGTATATCGATCTCGAAACCGATGACAACCTCGCTCGCGGGATGGCGCCCGACGAGGCCCGCCGGGCGGCGATCCGCAAGCTCGGCAACCAAACGTTGGTGCGCGAGGACATCTATCGCATGAACACGATTGGCCTCCTCGAAAGCGTGTGGCGCGATCTGCGATTCGGCGTTCGGATGCTGCGGCGGGCCCCTGGGTTCACCGTCGTGGCGATCCTGTCACTGGCGCTCGGCATCGGCGCGAACACCGCGATTTTCCAGCTGCTCGATGCGGTTCGCCTGCGCACGCTGCCGGTGACCCGTCCCGAGCAGCTCGTCGACATCAAGATCGTGAAAGTCCGACAGGGCCGAACGGGTGACTTCAGCAGTCACTTCTCGAACCTGACGAACGCCCTGTGGGAAGGCATTCGCGATCGCCAGAAGGCGTTTTCAACGGTGTTCGCCTGGGGATCGGCCACCTTCGAGCTCGCCTCGGGCGGTGAATCGCAGCCGGCCGAGGGCCTGTGGGTCAGCGGTGAGTTCTTCTCGGGCCTCGACGTGTCCCCGTTCGTTGGCCGCGTGCTGAACCCGGCCGACGACCAGCCGGGCTGCGGCACCCCCGGAGCGGTATTGAGTTACGCGTTCTGGCAGCGCCGGTATGGCGGCGACGCGGGGGTCGTCGGCCGCACGATTGCGTTGAACGCCCGCGCCGTCGAAATCGTCGGTGTCACTCCCCCCGGGTTTTCCGGCGTGGAGGTGGGACGCCGCTTCGACGTCGCCGTGCCCATCTGTGCCGATCCCTTGCTCGAGCCTGAACGGAATGCCATTTCGAAGCGCGATCGATGGTGGCTCGCCGCGCTGGGCCGCCTGAAACCTGGGTGGACCGTCGCGAGCGCGTCGGCGCACCTGGCGTCGCTGTCGCGCAGTCTCTTTGCCGAGACGGTTGCGCCCAACTACACGCCAGAGACCGCAGACGATTACCGCGCCTTCCTGCTCGGCGCCCTTCCGGCGGGGACCGGCCTGTCGCGGCTGCGGCTGGACTACGAATCGCCGTTGTGGCTGCTGCTGGCGATTGCCGGGCTGGTCCTGTTGATTGCCTGCGGCAACCTGGCCAGCCTGATGCTCGCGCGCGGCAGCGCTCGCGAACGCGAGATCGCGGTTCGCCTGGCGATCGGGGCGTCGCGGCGCCGAATCATTCGGCAACTGCTGGCGGAAAGCGCCTTGATCGCGGCGCTCGGCGCCGGGATGGGTGTTCTCGTTGCGTCGCAACTGGAACAGGTCCTGCTGTCGTTCTTTCAGGACACCCGGCTGTTTCTCGACCTCCGGACCGATTGGCGCGTCCTGGCATTCACGATCGCCGTAGCGGGCATCACGAGTCTGATCTTCGGCGCGCTGCCTGCGCTGCGCGCCACCAGGCTCGATCCCGGCACCTCCCTGAAGAGCGCCGCGCGCGGGAATTCCGACAGCCGTGAGCGGTCTGGGTTGCGCCGGGGCCTGGTGATCGCCCAGGTGGCGCTCTCGCTGGTCCTGCTCGTGGGCGCCGTACTGTTCGTTCGCACGCTCCGCAATCTGGCCACCCTGGATGCGGGATTTCAACGCTCCGGCATCCTGGTGGCGACCATCGACGCGCGCCAGCTGAGGCTGCCCACGTCCCGCGCGCCGGCTCTGGAGCACGAACTGCTGCAGCGCGTCCACGTCATCCCCGGCGTCGACGCCGATGCGGCGACCTACATCGTGCCGGTCAGCGGCAGCGGGTGGAACGACCGGATTGTCGTCGATGGTGTGCTGCAGCCCGACCCCTCGAACTTCAACGAGGTGAGCCCCGGGTTTTTCGAGACGCTGGGTGTCCCGATGCTCGCCGGCCGCGATTTCAACGACCACGACCTCCCGACGGCCGTCAGCGTGGCGGTCGTCAGCCGCGCCTTTGTCGCCAAGTTCCTGGCGGGGCGTGATCCGATCGGCCGCACGTTCACCACGGAGACGGGTCCCGGCGAGTCCGCGCCCGTCTACCACGTGGTCGGCGTGGTGAAAGACACCAAGTACAGCAATCTCCGCGAAGACTTCAAACCACTCGTGTTCGTCCCGACCGGTCAGAGCGCGCGACCGTCACCGTTTCTCGAAGGAACGGCGCTGCTGATTCGGTCGCGCGCGCCGCTGATGTCGCTCGTACCAGACGTCAAACGCGCCATTGCCTCAGTCAACCCATCGCTGCTCGTCGATTTCGAGTCGCTGCCGACGCAACTCGACAAGCAGCTGGTCCGCGAGCGGTTGATGGCGGTCCTCTCTGGCTTCTTCGGCGGGCTGGCCGCGCTGCTGGCCACCGTGGGCCTCTACGGCGTCCTGTCGTACACGGTGACACGTCGACGAAACGAGATCGGCATCCGCCTGGCGCTCGGTGCGGGGCGTGGCGACGTCGTGCGAATGGTCATGCGCGAAGCGGCCTGGCTGCTCGTGGCGGGCGTCACGATCGGCGCCGTTCTCGCGGTGGTCGCCGCACAGACGGCCAGCAAGCTGCTGTTCGGGTTGACGCCCGGCGATCCGACGACGCTGCTCATGGCGGTCGGCGGGCTCGCGCTCGTCGCGACGTGTGCGAGTTATGTTCCGGCACGCCGCGCGTCACGCCTCGAGCCGACCGAGGCACTGCGAGACGAGTAGTACGATATCCGGGTGCAGGTTCTTGCGCGCTGTCCGAAATGCGATGCGGCGCTGCCGGTGCAGGCCTCCGACGCGCCGCCAGCGATCAATTGCGGCGGCTGCGGCCGCGAGCTCCCGCTGACCTTCACCGCGGCGGTCACGACCGATCGGGCGGTCGACCGCTGCCCGGTTTGCGGTGGCGCGGATTTCTACATCCGAAAGGACTTCGACCCCAAAGTCGGGCTTCTGGTTGTGGCGATCGGCGCGCTGATCAGCGCCGTGTTCTACTGGTTCGGGCAAGATTTGATCGCGTACGGGATTCTTGCCGCCGCCGTGCTCGTCGACGTTGTCGTCTATGGCCGGCTGACGGACGTGACGGTCTGTTATCGGTGCCACTCCGAATTCCGGGGCGCCTACCGACGCACGGCGCCCGCGTTTGACCTCCACACCGCGGACGTCCTCGAGCAGGAATACGAGCGGAAAATCGGTCGCCGCTAAAAGAGAGTGATGTCGACGAGGGTGCCGGCGCCCACCGCGCCCTGCGTCGCCGGAATCTCGATGTAGCCATCGGCCTGCGAAAGGCTCGTGATATCGCCGGAGCCCTTGAACGCCGGATGCGCCGCGCCGTCATGGATACGGACCGTGTAGAACGTGTGGCGTCCGGCCGCGGCGGCAACGGGATGCGCGAGCGGCAGCCGCAGCCGTCGGGGAACGTGGGGCGGCAGCCGCGCGATGGCGCGCAGGAACGGGATGAGCAGGATGTACGCGTTCGACAAGCAGGACGTCGGATTTCCCGGCATCGCAAAGAATGGCGTCGATCCGACGCGCGCGAATGCCGTCGGCTTGCCCGGCCGCACCGCGATACCGTGAAAGATCATGTCGCCGCGCGCCGCGATCGCATCGGCGATGAGGTCGTGCTCGCCGACCGAACTGCCGCCGGAAAACACGATGAGATCCGCCGCCGCGCATCCGTCGAGCGCCGCGATCAGTGCGTCGACCGAGTCCTGAACCGGCCGATGCGGTTCGGCGAGACCGCCGTGGGCGGCGACCACCGCACTCAGCGTGAAGCGATTGACATCGTAGATGTGGCCCGGAGGGAGCGGCTGTCCCGGCTCAACGACCTCGTTACCGGTGGAGAGGATCGCCACACGCGGACGGGCGAAGACCTCGACATCGGCGCACCCGATCGCGGCGAGCGCACCAATGCGGCTGGGGGTCAGGAGCTCACCGGACGCGACCGCGCGATCGCCGCGGCTGATGTCCGCCCCGCGGCGGCCGACGTTCTGACCCCTGGCCACCTCCGCGAAGAGCCGCACGTGCGTCTCGCCATCGCGCGCGGTTTCCTCCACCATAATCACGCCGTCGGCGCCCGAGGGCAGCGGCGCACCCGTCGCGATCTCAGCGCACGTGCCGGGCACGATCGGTTGTGCCGACGGCTGGCCGGTATAGATCCGGTCAATCACTCGAAGCGTCACCGGCGAGGTTTTCGAGGCCCCCACGGCATCCGGGGCGCGGACAGCGTAGCCGTCCATCGCCGATCGCGCAAACGGCGGGACGTCGATGGGGGAGGCGACGTCACGGGCGGCGACGCGTCCAGCCGCGCCGCCAAGCTCGACCCGCTCCGTCCGATCGATGGGACGCACGTTGGCGTCCAGGCGCCGCCGCGCCTCTTCCAGGGAGATCGTTGACGTGAACGGCCTCACGTTACTTGTGCGCCTGCTGAACGAGGTGCCCGAGCTCGGGAAGCAGCAGACGCTCCATGGCAAGCCGGACGGCGTTCTCCGATCCGGGCAAGCAGACAACGATGCGGCCAGCAACCAGGCCGGCGCAGGCGCGGCTCATGATCGCCGCGGAGCCGATATGCTCGTAGCTCAGCATGCGGAACAGCTCGCCGAAGCCGTCGAGGCGCTTCTGCAGCAGGCCATTCACCGCTTCGTACGTGTTGTCGCGGGAGGTGATCCCGGTGCCGCCGCTGGTGATGACCACGTCGACCGCCGCGGTCGCGAGCTGCCGCTCGATGGTGGCGCGGACGGTGGCCGGGTCGTCTTTGACGATGGACCGCCCGGCGACGGTGTGACCAGCCGCCGCGAGCAGGTCGGCAATCGTACGGCCGCTGGTATCGGTCGCCTCGGTACGCGTGTCGCTGACCGTGATGACGTAGCAGCGGACCGAGCGCGGCGCCTCCGCCTTGTGTTCGCGGTCGCTCATTTCGTATAGGATTTTCGCATGTCGCGGGCTGGGGTGGCGGTCGTCGTCTTCGTCGCGGCGCGGCTCGTATTCGCCGCGCCCGATGCGGCGACGCTGTTTCCGCTCGACCGGGCGGGCGAGCGATGGGTTGAGCAGACGAAGAAGCGGTTGACGCTGGACGAGAAGATCGGCCAGCTCATCATCCCCTCGTTCGAATCGAATTATCTGAGTACCGACAGCGACACATACGATCAGCTGGCCCGACTGGTTCGCGACTATCACGTCGGCGGCTTTCACGTGTTCGGCGCATCGCAGCCGGCGCCGTCCGTGCTGCTCAACTCCTCGTACGGCAGCGTGCTGCTCGGCCAGCCGTTGTCCACAGCGTTCCTGGTGAACAGACTGCAGGCGCTGTCGGCAGTCCCGCTGTTGAACAGCGCTGATTTCGAATCCGGTGTGGGGTTCCGCCTGTCGGGCGCCACCAACTTTCCGCGCCAGATGGCGATGGGCGCCATCCCGCCGGGCGACGGCGAGCGGTTGGTCGCGGAGGAAGCGCGAATTACCGCCATCGAGGCTCGCGCCGTCGGGGTGCGGGTGAATTTCGCCCCGGTCGCCGACGTCAACAACAACGCGCGCAACCCGGTGATCAACACGCGATCGTACGGCGGCGATCCGCAGCGCGTGGCCGCTCTGGTCGGCGCGTACGTACAGAGCGCGCGCGCCGCAGGCCTGATCGCGACGATCAAACATTTTCCCGGTCATGGAGACACCGAGGTCGACAGTCATCTGGGCCTGCCCGTCATCACGTTCGATCGCGGCCGGTTGAACAGCGTGGAGCTCGTGCCGTTCAGACGCGGCATTGACGCCGGGGCGCGCGCGGTGATGGCTGCGCATATCGAGCTCCCCGCGCTCGATCCGTCGCCGGCGACGCCGGCGACGTTCAGTGCGCCGATACTGCGCGACCTGTTGCGGACGGACCTCGCGTTTGGTGGCCTGGTCTACACCGACTCGATGTCAATGGATGCGGTGACCCGACTGGTGTCGCCTGAAGAAGGCGCCGTGCGGGCGGTGGTGGCCGGCGCCGATCAAGTGCTGCACTCGCCGGATCCGGTCGCGGCGTTCAACGGGCTCAAACGCGCCGTCACGTCGGGCCGCATCTCGGCGGCGAGCCTGGACGCGTCGATCGAGCGGATCCTTCGCGCGAAGGCGTCCCTCGGGTTGCACGAGGCGCGCACGACCGACCTCGAGACCGTTCCCACCCTCGTCGGCGGGCGTGCGCATGCGGCGCTGGCGCAGGAGGCATCGGAGAAATCACTGACCCTCATCAGGGACGACCGCGGCGTGGTGCCGCTGAGGGTGCCGCGCGAGACGCCGATCCTGTATCTGTCCGTCGTCGATTACCCCGCCGGATGGCAAATCGCCGCACCGAGCCGCACGGCCATCCCCGAGTTGAAGAAGCGGTGGCCGGAGGTGACGGCGATCGAGGTTTCCGATCACACACCGCTGGCGGAGCTCGATTTGATTCGTGCGACGGTGCCGCGCTACGGTGCCGTCGTCGCGGGCGTGTTCGTCCGGGCGACGTCAGGGAGCGGGCGTCTCGATCTGGGCGAGGCACTGGTACGGTTGCTCAAGGACGTTGCCCGCATCACGGCGCGCGTCGACGTCCCCTTCATCACCGCTTTGTTTGGCAATCCCTACGTCGCAGCCGCGCTCCCTGATTTGCCAGCGATGATGCTGACGTACGATTTTTACGACCTCGCCGAAGCGTCGACGATTCGCGCGATCGCCGGCGAAACGCGCGTCGAGGGCCGGTTGCCGATTTCCCTGCCCGGACTCTTTCCGATCGGCCATGGACTCCAGCGAGCGCCGCGGTCCGCTGCTCAGAGATAAGCTGGTCGCGCGGATGCGCGGCATGGGCGATGATGTTGATCATCAGCGCCTGGTTGCGGAGGTGCTCGGGATCCGCGGCGCGCCGCCCGCTCTGGCTCGCAAGCTCGTCGCGCAGGCGCTGGTCGTCGAGGATCGGCGCGAATGGTGGCGTCGGACCGGAGAGTGGATCGGGCGCGAGGCGCCGACCACTGCGGGCGTCTATACCTTGAGAGACGATGAAGGCCGGGCGCTGTACGTGGGCAAGGCGGTCAATCTCCGTCGACGACTGCGCGCGCATTTCTCAGCTCGGCGATGGCACGCGACAAAGCCGGCGTTCGCGCGGGCGGTGACGGCCGAGTGGATTGAGGTCGGGTCGGATCTCGAGGCGCTGCTCCGCGAGGCGTCGCTCATCGCGGAGCGGCAACCCCTCGTCAACGTCCAGGTTGGTCGCCCGGCACTCGACACGCGACAGATTCCAGCCGCGATCGTCCGCGACACCGTCGTCGTGGCCCCCTCGGTCGAGGCGGATTCAGCGGAGTTGATTGGCGCCCGCGTCGACGGCGGGTGGATGATTCAGCGGACGCGGCGCAACGGCGCCGATGCACCGGTCCACGCGCAGCGGTTGTGGCGATTCTTTTTCGGCGTCCTGCGTCGCGAGTCGCCGACGCCGCACACGCCGCCGCTGGCACCGATCGTCTTTTCGTGGCTCGCAAACCGAGGCGCAGGTGCGACGCGCCTCGACGTCGGCGCCCTCGAGAATGCGCGCGATCTGCGTCGGCGCCTGGTGGCGCTGTTGCGCGACGAGCGGCTCTTCCGCGAGCGATTGGAACAATGCTAGGCCGCCTCAGTCGAGGCCTGAAGCGCGGTGCGGTGCTGACGCTGACCCTGATGGCGACAGGCACCGCGACGGAATCGCTCCAGATCAGCACACCGCCGCCGCCCACCTTCAAGAGCGGCATCGAATCCGTCGAACTGGATGTCGCGGTGACAAACTCGAAGGGAGTGTTCGTCCGCGATCTGACGAGGAACGATTTTCGGGTTTCCGAGGACGGCAAGCCCCAGGCAGTCACAACGTTCGCGCTCGTAGACCTTCCGGTGGACCGGCGGGACGAACAGGCCGACGCCCCGGCGCCTCTGGAGTCTGACGTCACAACCAACGAGCACCCCGTCGAGGGTCGCATCTACGTCCTGGTGCTGGACGATTTGCACACCGCGCCGCTCGCGGTACCGCGAACGCAGGCGGCCGCAAAACAGTTCATCGCGCGGCTCGGGGCGAACGACCTGATGGCCGTGGTCCACACTGCCGGAGCGGATTCCGCGAGCCAGAGTTTCACGAGCGACAAGGCGCGGCTGACAGCGGCCGTGGACAAGATGATCGGGAGCGACCTGGAGTCCGCCACCGCGGAACGCAACCAAAACGTAGACGCGACATTCAGCATCATCACGAACGATCTTGACGAGCTCCAACGCGCGGCTCAGGCACAGACCACGCTCCACATGGTCCGCGACGTCTCGAACTGGTTCGCCGCCATTCGGGGTCGGCGGAAGGCGATCCTCCTGATGAGCGCCGGCCTCGACTATCCGATGACCGACGTGGACTCCTCGTCAGCGCAGAACAGGCCGTGGGACGAAGTGCTGCACGCCGCGCGCGAAGCGACCGACGCCGCGGCACGGTCGAACGTGAGCATCTACGGGATTGATCCGGGCGGCTTGAGTGGTCCTGACGACATCAGCGTCAACTACCAGTACGGCGCCGGCAATCGAGCCGCCGGTCCGCGCGCTGCAAGCGCCGATTTGAGGATGCAGCAAGACAGCCTCCGCTGGCTCTCGGAGCAGACCGGCGGGATCGCGGTCGTCGGCCGCAATGATCTGGCGAAGGCATACGACGAGATCGTGGCCGACAACAGCAGCTATTACGTGCTGTCGTATGACCCTCCAAATCACAAGCGCGACGGCAAGTTTCACAAGATCGCCGTTCGCGTTGATCGTCCGGGGCTCACGATTCGATCGCGCAATGGTTACCTTTCGCCGATCGGCAACGCATCTGAGACGCCGATCGACCCGGTTGGTCCGTCGCGCGCGCTGCGCAGCGCGCTGGCGAGCCCGTTGCCAGTGAGCGGGCTCACAATGCGAGTGTCGTTCACGCCGTTTCGGGGCGCGCCCCCGAACGCCTCGGTACTCCTCACGGAGGATCTGCGTGGCAGCGACCTGAAGTTGGGGACGCCGGGCACCCTGGAACTGTCCTACGTTGCGGCAGATGCAAGTGGTAAATTGCGCGCAGCGAGCAACGATCGACTCCAGCTGATGACGCTCAGGCCGGAGACGAAGTTGCGGATCGAACGGTCCGGACTACGCGTGTTCAATCGCGTGGCCCTGCCGCCCGGTCGCTACACGCTGCGGGTCGCGATCCGTGACCAGGCCGGTGGCGCACTCGGATCGGTACCATACGATCTCGATGTGCCTGATTTTCACACGTCGCCCTTTAGTATGAGCGGTTTGGTCGTGACGTCGATCAGTACCGGAAGAATGGTGGTGGCGAAGGAGGACGCACAGATGAAAGATGTGCTGCCGGCGCCGCCGATTGCCGAGCGTTCATTTCCGCAGAACGACCAGGTGTGGGTCTACGCTGAGGTCTATGACAACGCCGGCAATACGCCGCACTCGGTAAATATCGCGACCACTTTGACGTCGGCATCAGGCGCCGTGGTCTACAAGGTCGACGAGGATCATGCGTCGAGTGCCGTCGGCGATCCGCGCGCCACCTACAAGTACCGGGCGCGCGTCCCGTTGAGTGACGTGGTGCCCGGCGCGTACGTACTCGCCATCGAGGCGCGGGCCCGCCTGGGTCGCGAGGAAACAGTCAGCCACCGCCTGCCGATCACCGTGACGGCTACGACCAAGTAGCGTGCGAAACGCGTTTGCGTGGGCGGGCGGCGTAGAAGACGGAGTCTTCTGATAGGATTGGAAGGTTGTCTCGGCTCGGCGGCTCCGTCAGAGGGTTCACTTCACCTCCTTGGCCTTCTGCGTACTGCCGATAATCGGTGCCACCGTTGGTGGCATTTGCGTACCACGCCAGGGCCCATAGCTCAGTTGGATAGAGCGTCTGGCTACGAACCAGGAGGTCGCAGGTTCGAGTCCTGCTGGGCCCGCCATTTTTCGGAACAAATTTGATCACCTTGTTCACCGCTGGATCAAACTTTTGCGTCACATGTGACGTAACTGCCGTTTCTCGAACGGCGGATTCAGAGGGCTGCTGGGCCGCATAGTCTGGCTCGAGGGCCTGCGCGGCTTCGTCGAGGGCTTTCCTCCGAACGTGGCTGTACACTGCCATCATGGCTGGCGAGACATGCCCGAACTGAG
>JBPYEE010000226.1:0-13819 GCA_051985095.1 Vicinamibacterales bacterium
TACCGTCTGAAGGATCTCAAGGCCGAGGCGGCCGAGAAGGGGTTCACGCACGGTGACGTGGCATTCCCCGCCGGCTCGTTCGTCGTGACAGGCGAGGCGGCAAGAGTTCGGGCGGCGGTCGAGCCGCTGGGGCTCACCGCGGTGGCCCTCTCGTCCAAGCCGGCGGTGCCGCTGCACGATCTCGACCTGCCGCGCATCGCGGTCTACAGCACCTGGGGCAGCACCCAGGACGTGGGCTGGGTGCGCTACGCCCTCGACCAGTTCGAGGTGCCGTACGACCTGATTTACAAGGAACGCGTCCGTCGCGGCAATCTGCGAACCGCCTACGACGTGATCGTGGTTCCGAATCAGGCCGGGACCGCCAAGCGCCTCGTCTTCGACATCGAATCACGCGGTGTGCCGCTCGCCTACACGCGCAGCGAGCAGTTCAAAAATCTCGGCATGTACGGCGAATCCGATGACATAACGGGGGGCATGGGTCTCGAGGGGGTCGCGGAATTCGACAGGTTCGTGAAGGCCGGCGGCGTGCTGGTCACGCTCGGCACGGCCAGCTACTTCCCGGCGGAATTCGGTGTCGCGCCGCGGATCGACGCTGCCCGGACGTCAGCGCAGTTCTATTCGCCGGGCGCCATCATCGACGCCGAGATTCTGCATCCGGAGAACCCGATCTTCTACGGGTACGATCGCAAGATGATCCCGGTGCGCTACGCCAGCGGGCCGCTGCTCTCGGTTCAGACGAACCAGAACCCGTTTGACGCGCCGGCCGGGCCGCCGCCGACGCCGAAGAACGTGTTGATGCGGTATCCGGGCGGCGACGACCATGTCCTCAGCGGATTGATGCGCGGCGCGAACGAGATCCGCAATCGCGCCGCCATCATCGACGCGCCGTCCGGACGGGGCCGGGTGATTCTGTTCGCCGGCAACCCCTGCTACCGGTGGCAGAACTTCGGTGAGTTCAATCTGCTGTTCAACACGCTCCTGAACTTCAACGACTTCAAGACCGACGAGGGCGACTGATCGCGACGGTTGATTAGACCCCCGCCGCCGTATACCGCTTGACGGCGGCGACCGCCTTCTCCACGTCGGCGTGCGTGTTGTAGAAGTGCGGCGAGAAGCGGATCCCCGGCCGATCCTGGCCGCCGCGGGTTGCGCACCCAATCCGGTCGTTCTTGTAGAGCGCCGCCGACAGCTTGCGGACGTCGAGGGCGCCGGGCTGGAACGACAGCACGGCCGATCGGCGGGTCGGATCCGGGCTCGTCCAGATCTTGACGCCGTTGACGCGCGTCAGCCCCTCGATCAGCGCCGTCGTCAGCTCGCGGGAGCGCCGCTCGATGTGCGCGCGGCCGATCTCGTTCTGCAGCTTCAGCGCCTCGCCGAACGCAATCATCGCCGGCTCGTCGCGCTGGCCGAATCCCTCGAACGTGCGCGACACGCCGACCCGTCCCGGGTAGGCGCTGAAAATGCTCGCAAAGATCTTCGCCTGTGCGCGCTTGTTGATGAACAGCACGCCGTTCTCTTTCGGGCCGCACGGCCATTTGTGCGCGCTGCCGCTGTAGAAATCCGGCTGCATGTCGCTCAGGTCGACATCGAACAGCCCGAACGACTGCGCGCCGTCGACGAGCGTCAGAATGCCCCGCTCACGCGCCAGGGCGCAGATCTCCCGGGCCGGAAACACGTCGCCGACCGTGCTGGTCAGGTGGGTAATCGCGATGAGCCGGGTTTTCGGGGTGATCGCTTTGCTGAACGCGTCGACGTAGTACTCGAAGCCGGGATGCGGATTGGGGACCGGGATGTCCCGCACCGTGAAGCCGAACCGCTTGCCTTTTTCCTGCCAGGCAGTGTGGTTGCTCGGGTGGTTGTCCGCCGTCAGCAGCACTTCGTCGCCCGCCTTCAAATCGACACCGGTCGACACGAGATTGTTCGACTCGCTCGTGTTCCGCGTGATGACGATTTCTTCCGGCGTGACGCGCAGGAACTCGGCGAGGAGTTTGCGCGTGTTTTCGCGCCCGTCGCCGAGCTTGGCGCGGTTCTCCATCGAAGGGTCCTGATCCATGTCACGCGTGGTCTTGTACAGCGTCTCGAGCACCGGTCCCGAGGAGGGGCACAGGTTGGCTGCGTTCAGGATCGTGAGCTCTTTGGGCATCACGAACTGCTCGCGCACCGACGCCCAGAATTTCTCGTCCGGCGATGTCGGGGTGGGCGGCAGTTTGGCGGGTTTGGCCCAGGTCAGCTCTGGTGTGATGAAGGGAACCGTGCCTCCCAGGGCGAGCAGGCGGGCGAATTCGCGGCGATTCATAAAGCCTCCCGATCACATGGCCGGCGATTGTACTGCTCTCTGGCGCGTCTGCCACGCCCGAGTCCAGCGATCTCTTAACACGATCGCGCCATACATGAGCACCGAAAAAGCGCTGCAGGCCGCCAGCGTCGCCCCGAGCGGCAGCCGGCCCCGCCACAACCAGCTGGCGTAGCCGTAGACCAGCTCGACGTGGATCCAGTAAACGAACAGGGAGGCGCGGCCGAGCCGCGCTATCGGGGCGAGGCACGCCAGATTCGCGCCGGCGGCCAGCACCGGCAGCGTGATCATCAGCACCCCGAGGCGGATGGCGAACCAGGTCGGCGAGCTGGTCCAGAACGACGACGCCGCGTAGATGCTCGGGCGCGCCGCCGTCGCGACGCCGAGCCCGACGAGCGCCAGGCCAACGAGCGCCATCGCCGCGAGCGCCAGCCGGGCGGACCGGGGACGGTCGACGGCAGCCAGGACGGCGCCGACGGCACTGCCGGCAAAGACGAACCCGACCCAGGGAAAGGCAGTGAAGGTCGTCTGGTCGCCGGCGGGGCGCATGTGCCACTGCACCCAGACCGGCAGCGCGTCGACCAGCGGCGACGCCCGCACGAGCGGCGTGACCAGCGCCGCCACGGTCGCCGCCGATGCAAGGACGAGCACCTGTCCGCGGGCCCCGCCGGCGGCCCACCACAACAGACCGGCGCACGCGATCGCCGGTCCCATGATGTTCAGGATGTCGACACGAAACAGGGCGACTGCCGGTCCGCCCGGCGAGAGGAGGAAGGCCTGCAGGCGGAACAGGAAGGCAAGGATGAAGATCTCCAGCCCGCGGCGCACGACGACGTCACAGGCGGCGGCGCGGCTGCCGCGTCGCGCGAGCGCGCGCTCGGCGGAGAGCACCACGCCGATGCCGGCCACCCAGAGGAAGAGCGGCGCCGCAAATCCGCCGAGGACGAGGGCGTCGCGAAACGCGGCGGTGGTCTTCGACGCGGCGCGCGTCCACGCATCGGTCGTATGCGCTTCGATCATCAGCAGCACGGCGAGGCCGCGCGCCAGATCGACGTCTCGCCGCCTACCGGGCGTGGACGACACCCTGCTGGTTGTCGTTGAGACGGTGCGCCGAGGCGTCGCGGTCAAGAAACGATCGCCGCGAGAAGAGTGCCTTCAGTCCCAACCAGCCGAGCGGCAGGATCACGAGCAGGTAGGTCAGCAGGTGGCCGAACGGGCTGTCGGGACCCCAGGATTCCGTGCGCGCGTGGATGATCTGGCTGTACGGCAGATAGCCCTGCTCGGTCATCTCGTGGAATCCCTTGATCACGAGCTGCACCACGAATACGAACAGAAAGATCGCCGTGCACTGGAAGAACAGCGCCAGGTTCAGCCGGTGGGCATAGCGCGACCACAGCCACGCGATTGCCGCGGCGCCCAGGACGCCGGCGCCGGCGACCAGGGCCAGGGCGACGGTCTGCTTCAACTGATAGAGCAGCAGCGCCGTTTCGATGCCCTCCCGGCTGATCATCAGGACGGTGAACAGCAACACGCCGAGGAACGCGGCGCGGCGGGTCCGCACGCTCGTCGACCGCAGGCGTCCCTCGATCTCTCCCTTCATCCGGCGACCGTAGCGCCACATGTGGACGACCATCCACGTCACCGACACCGCCGCGATGATCGCCAGCGGCCCGTCGAGCCATTCCGTGTTCCGGTCGTTGAACAGCAGATACCCCCCGACCGCGCTCAGGGCGAGGGCGACCCCCACCCCCCAGTGCACCGCCGTGGTCAGCGCCGTGCGACCCGACTTGCGCAGATAGGACAAGCTGATCGCGACGATCAGGAACGCTTCAAACCCTTCCCGGAGAGTGACAACAAACGCCTGGAGCATGGATGCGCTCAACCAAAATGAGACTGAGTCTCAGAACCAGGAGTCAGTGTACTTCCGCATATCCGACCGGTCAAGTCGCCATTGCGGCGCGGCCGCCCCTCACCGCGGCAGCCGGCGGCCGCGATGCGCTAAGCTGGTGATCATGTTTCGGTTGACCACGGTCGCGCTCGGCCTCACGGCGCTGCTCGCTCAGCAACCCCCGGCCACCCAGGGACCGACCTTCAAGTCGGGCACCCAGGTGGTATCGATCTTTGTCACGGTGCAGGATGCGCAGCGGCGTCTCGTGTCGGATCTGACGCAGAACGACTTCGAGATCTACGACAACGACAAGCCCCAGCCGATCACGTATTTCGACAACAGCGTTCACCCCATTTCCGTTGTGGCGATGCTCGACACGAGCGGCAGCATGACGTTAACGATCGATCTGCTGAAGCAGGCGGCCGAGCAGTTCGTGATCCGGTTGCTGCCCGACGACCGCGCGCGCGTCGGGGCGTTCAACGACAAGATTCAGTTCGCCGGCGAATTCACCAACGATCGCGACGATCTCGTCGGCGCGATCAAGGATCTCGACTACGGCAACGGGACGCGGTTGTGGGACGCGGTCATGGCGAGCCTCGACGAGCTCAAGAGCCTCGACGGGCGGCGGGTGGTTCTCGTCTTCACCGACGGCGATGACACCGAGAGCAAGATTGGCCTCAGCCCCGTGATCGATCGCGCCCGCGCCGACGAAGTGATGATCTACGCGATTGGCCTCGAGAGCCATTACTTCAACGGCCAGCGGATGGTCCGCAGCAAGCCGGATCGCGGCCTGCGCAAGATCTCGGACGAAACCGGCGGCGGCTACTTCGAGCTCGACAAGACAGCCGACCTGGCGCCCACCTTCACCCGCGTCGCACAGGAACTCCACAGCCAGTACGTGATCGGCTTCACGCCGACGCAGCTCGACAACCGCGTGCACAAGCTGACGGTGAAGTTGAAGCAACCGGGGATGGCGGCGCGCGCGCGCCGAAGTTATGTCGCCGCGCCTGATAAGTTCTCGGTGTCGCAGAACTAGACGAACATCGCCGCGACGAGCACGAGGACGAGCAGGAGCCCGACGACCCATTCGGCCGAATCGGAGAACGTCCACTCACGCATCATGTCTGTTCACCTGCCTCTCAAACGCTTAGACGCGCCGGGAAGCGGAAAGGTTTAGCGACAGCAATGCCCTTGAGCGAACAGGATTTCCGCGTCCGAAGCGACCAGGCGCTCCGCGACGCCCGGCGGGCGCTCCTCCCGCTGGCCGACCGCGAAGGGTTCGAGGTCGAACTCGAGAACGGTGTCCTGAACCTCGCCTTCGACGAACCATCGACGACCAGATTCGTCGTGTCGCCCAACGCGCCGGTCCGCCAGATCTGGGTGTCGGCGATGGCGAGAAGCTATAAACTCACGTGGGTCCCGGAGCTGGCCGCATTCGCCCTCGACGGTGAGCCGCTGCCGGTGCTCCTCGAACGACTGACGCGCACGTTCCTGCGGGTCGCGTAACCGAATCCCCATTCCCGCGGCGTCGCCTCGTCACCAACGCGGAGGTTGTATGAGACGCGCTCTGACGGCTGTCTTCGTCGCCCTCGTGCTCGCCGCGCCGGTGGCGCAGGCGCCCGAGACGCGGCCCCGGCCCGGCGATCGACCCGCTCCCAATCCCCACGCGACCCGATCGGTTCCCATGGGACGCAACGGCATGATTGCGACAAGCCAGCCGCTCGCTTCGGCCGCCGGACTCAAGGTCCTGCAGGACGGCGGCAACGCGATTGACGCGGCGGTCACCGCGGCCGCCGTCCTCGCGGTGGTCGAGCCCTCGATGACAGGCATCGGCGGCGACCTGTTCGCGATCGTGTACGACGCGAAAACGAAAACCCTCCACGGCCTGAACGCCAGCGGCCGCGCGCCATACGCCGCCACCCCGCAGGAATTCGCGAAACGCAATCTGCAACGGATGCCGAACGCCGGCGTTCTCTCCGTCACGGTGCCGGGCGTCGTCGAAGGCTGGTCGGACCTGCTGGCGAAGTACGGCACCATCCCGATGGCGAAGGCCGTGGCGCCGGCGATCGGATACGCGAAGAACGGCTACCCGGTATCGGAAATCATCAGCGGGCAGTGGAAGTCGAGCGAGCGGAAGCTCGCGGCCGATCCGGTGACGGCCGCCACCTTCCTGCCAAATGGCCATCCACCGCAGCCGGGCGAGATCTTCTCGAATCCGCACCTGGCGGCGACGCTGGAACTCGTGGCAAAGGGCGGCCGTGACGCGTTTTACAAGGGGCCGATTGCGCGCGCGATCGTCGCCGACATGAAGAAGCGCGACGGCCTGCTCGACGAACGTGACTTCGCCGATCATCACGCCGACTGGGTCGATCCGATCTCGACGAGCTACCGCGGGTACGACGTGTACGAACTGCCCCCGAATACGCAGGGGGCGACGGTGCTCGAGATGCTGAACATCCTCGAGGGATTCGATATCCGGGCGATGGGTCACAACTCGCCGGAGTACCTGCATGCGCTGGTCGAAGCGAAGCGGATCGCGTTTGCGGACCGCGCCGCCTATCTGGGCGACCCCGAGGCGGTGCCGCCGTCGGTGCTGAAGACGCTGATTTCGAAGGAGTACGCGGCGGCTCGCCGCACGGACATCGATCCGATGCACGCCGCCGCAAGCTACAAGGCGGGCGCGATGCCGGGCGTCAAATCGAGCGCGGCGGGCGATGAAGCCGATCAGAACTTCACCGGCCTCGATCGCGGCGACACCATCTACATGACGGTCGCCGACGGCAAGGGCAACTTCGTCTCGCTGATCCAGTCCCTCTTTGCCGACTTTGGGTCGGGCATTGTCGCGGGAGACACCGGCATCCTCCTGCACAACCGCGGCAGCCTCTTCAATCTGACGCCGGGGCATCCCGATCAGATCGCGCCCCACAAGCGGCCGCTGCACACGCTCATCCCCGCCTTCGTGATGAAGGACGGCAAACCGTGGCTCTCGTTCGGGGTCATGGGTGGCGACCACCAGGCCCAGGGACATACGCAGGTGCTCGTCAACCTGATCGACTTCGGCATGAACGTGCAGGAAGCGGGTGAAGCGGCGCGCGTCAACCACGGCAACAACGGTCTGCAGGTCGAGAGCGCGATTCCGGACGGCACCCGGGCCGGGCTGATCACGCGCGGCCACACGGTCGTGCAGGCCATCGGCGCGTACGGCGGCTATCAGGCCGTGATGGTCGACCAGACGACGGGCGTGCTGATGGGCGGATCCGACGTCCGCAAGGATGGGCTCGCGATCGGTTATTGAGGCGCGAACGCGGCGGTGAAATGCCGCAGCACCTTCGGCGCCGACGTGATCCGGTACCCGCGCAATCGGGCGCGCAGCGTCCACACGTGGATCACCACTTCCGCCACGTAGTCGATGTGTGACTGCGTGTACACGCGCCTGGGGATCGCAAGCCGGACGAGGTCCATGTCGCCCGCGACCTCGGTGCCATCCGGGCGCAGCCCGAACATGACCGTCCCGATCTCGACGCCGCGGATGCCGCCTTCGACATACAGCGCGTTGACGACCGCGATGCCGGGGTACGCAAGCGGCGGCACGTGCGGGAGCATCGCGCGCGCGTCGAGATATACGGCGTGGCCGCCCGCGGGCTGAATGATGGGCACGCCGGCGGCAGAGATCTTCTCGGCCAGATACTCGGTCGACCGGATCCGGTATCGGAGGTACGGCTCCTCGACGACCTCCACCAGCCCGCGCGCGATCGCTTCGAGATCGTAGCCCGCGAGCCCCCCATAGGTCGGGAACCCTTCGGTCATGATCAGCAGGTTCCGGCACTGCTCGGCCCACACGTCGCGGTTCATCGCGAGAAAGCCGCCGATGTTCGCCAGGCCGTCCTTCTTCGCCGACATCGTGCAGCCATCGCACAGGGCAAACATCTCGCGGGCAATCGCGACCGGCGTTGTGGCGGCGTAGCCCGCTTCCCGCTGCTTGATGAACCACGCGTTCTCGGCAAACCGGCAGGCATCCAGGAACAGCGGCTTGTTGAAGCGATCGCACACGGCGCGCACCGCGGCGAGGTTCGCCATCGAGACCGGCTGCCCGCCACCGGAATTGTTGGTCACCGTAATCATGACGAGCGGCACGCGCGCCGCCTCGCGCTCGAGCAACGCTTCGAGCGCGCCGACATCCAGGTTGCCCTTGAACGGGTGGATCACCGACGGGTGGCGGCCTTCGTCGATGACGAGGTCGCGCGCATCGGCCTCTTCCACCTCGATGTTGGCGCGGGTCGTGTCGAAGTGGTTGTTGTTCGGGACGATGTCGCCGGGGTGGAGGATCGTGTGAAACAGGATCCGCTCGGCCGCTCGACCCTGATGCGTCGGAATGATGTGTTTGAAGCCGGTGAGGTCGCGGACGGCCGATTCAAACCGGTAGAACGATCGGCTGCCGGCGTACGACTCGTCGCCCTGCATCAACGCGCCCCATTGGGCGGCCGACATCGCCCCGGTGCCCGAATCGGTCAACAAATCGATCAGGACATCGTCGGCGCGCAGCTTGAACACGTTGAAATCCGCCCGTGCGAGCGCCTGCTCGCGGTCGGCGGGCGTCGTGAACTTCAGCGCTTCGACCGACTTGATCCGGAACGGCTCGATGATCGTGTGAAACGAAGGCATGGCGGTTCGACCTAGATGCGGAACCCTTCCTTCAACGGGTCATCGTCGTGGATCACGAACGCGTGTTCGCCGGTAATCCACGCCGACCCTTCGATCTCCGGCACGATCGCCGGATGCTCGCCGACGACCGTCCTCGACACCACGCGGCCCGTGAATCGGGTTCCGATCAGACTCTCGTGCCGAAACGGCCGGTCAGCGTCGAGCAACCCCATGGCATCGATGACCGCCATGACCGCGGCGGTGCCGGTGCCGCAGGGCGACCGATCGACTTCGGCATCGGCGAAGATCGTCACGTTACGGAGATCCGCCCCCCCGTCGCTCGGCGGCCCGGTGAAGATCGTGCCGTAGATCCCGCGAAGTCCCGGTTCGAGCGGGTGCACGATTGCCTGATGCGCCTCCACCGCGTCCTTGATCTCCATCCCGACGCGGCGCAGTTCCGGGAGCCGGCCAATGCTGATCGGCAACCCGACCGACTCGCTGTCCACGATGGCATAGAACGCGCCGCCGAAGGCGACGTCCACGCGGACGCGCCGATTCGCCAGCTTGAGGTCGAGCCCTCCCTGCACCACAAACGACGGCACATTCTGAAATGCAACGGCCCGGACCCGCCCGCCGTCGAACGACGCGCGCGCACGAATCACGCCCGCCGGCGCGTCGTACACCACCGAGCACCCGTCGCCGCCGGGCATCAACAGCTGGCGCTCGAGGGCGATCGTCGTCACGGCGACGATGCCGTGGCCACACATGGTGCTGTAGCCCTCGTTGTGCATGAACAGCACGCCCGCATGGGATCCCGGGGTGACCGGTTCGGTCAGAATGGCGCCGTACATATCCGCGTGGCCACGGGGTTCGAGCATGAGCGCGCGGCGGAGGTGATCCGCATGGCGCTTCACCCACTCGCGCTTCTCGAGCATCGTCGCGCCGCGGGGCGACGGGAAGCCGCCCACGATCAATCGCAGCGGTTCGCCGGCTGCGTGCGCATCGATGGCCTTTAGAGTTAGCATCGATAGCACTCTAGCGCATGTCCATTCGTTTCCGGCTGCTGACCGAAGCCGACGTGAAGTCGGTGCTCACGATGGATGACCTCATCGACATGATGTCGTCAGCCGTTCGACGATTTTCGACCGGACAGGTCGAGCAGCCGGTGCGGCCCGTGATTGCCGTCACCGGAGATGACGGGTTATTCGCCACGATGCCCGCGTTCGCGAGACAGCCCGACGCGCTTGGCGCCAAGCTCGTCACCGTGTTCGGCCGTAATCACGATCGCGGCCTGCCCTCGCACCTGGCGTCGATCGTGTTGCTCGACCCGGAAACCGGCGCGCTCCGGGCGCTGATGGATGGCCGCTACATCACCGAGGCACGGACGGCCGCCGTCTCGGCCGTCTCCTCCCGCCTGCTGGCCCGGCGATCGGCCAACTCGCTCGCGATCATCGGATCCGGCGTTCAGGCGCACAGTCATCTCGACGCGCTGGCCCGGACCCACCACCTGCGGCAGGTGACCGTCTGGAGTCCCACGCGGGCCCATCTCGATGCGTTCGTCGCGCGATCCAGGACGGAAACCGGCGCGTTCGGCGCGATCAAGGCCGCCGACCACGCCGGCGAAGCGGTGGTCGGCGCCGACATCATCGTGCTCGCCACCTCCTCGGCCGTGCCGGTCCTCGAAAGCGGCTGGGTGAAACCGGGCGCCCACGTCATCTCGGTGGGAGCGTGCCGCCCGACGCAGCGTGAACTGGACCCGGACCTCGTGGCACGCGGGCGGTTGTTCGTGGATTCCAGGAAGGCGGCCCTCGTCGAATCAGGCGATGTCGTGCTCGGCATCCACGAAGGGCGGTTTGCCGCCGACCACATCGTCGCCGAGCTGGGGGAGGTCGTGAACGGGCACCCGGGGCGCCGCAGCGACGTGGAAATCACGATCTTCAAGTCGCTGGGGCTGGCGGTCGAAGACGTGACGGCGGCCGCGCTGGTCTACGAGCGGGCCGCCGAACGGGGCGTGGGGACGGAGCTGACCTTCTAAGTCGGCCGCTACCGCTTCAACTCCTTCAACTGATCCGCCATCCACTTGTCGTAGTCGGCGGCCGTCTGGATGGTGACAAATCCACGCATCCGGAAGTGGCCGAGGCCACAGAGCTGGGAACAGGTGATTTCGTAATCGCCGACGCGTGTCGGCGTGAACCACACGGGGATGCTCATCCCAGGGATCGCATCCTGCTTGACGCGCATTTCGTACAGGCCGAAGCTGTGGATGACGTCCTTGCTCGAGAGATGGACGAGGACCGGCTTGTCGACCGGCAGATTCAGCTGATTGATGGTCGTGACGTCGTCTTTGGCGTCGGGATCGGTACGATCCAGACCGATCGGGTTGTCGGCCGACACGAGCTCCGGCCGCGTGCGGCCGAATTTCCCGTCCGGGCCCGGATAATGGACGTTCCACGCGAACTGCTCGCCGATCACGTGCACGACCGTCGCCTGGTTCTCCGGCGGAAAGTCCCGGACGCGCCGCGCCCACGCCGGAATCGCGTAGAACAGCAGCAGGATCATCTCGACGACTACGACGGCGATTTCCAGTCCCTTGGAGATCTTGCCCTTCGCGCCGTTGTAGTCGGCGCGTGGGTTCGCCGCCTTTCGGTAGCGGAAGAGCACGTAGATGAAAAAGAGGCCCCAGCCGATGAACAGCACGAACATCAGCCAGTGGACGAGGACGGTCATGTTATCGAGCTCGGCGGCATGCGCCGAAGCCTGCACCGGCAGGCCAAGCAGCTGAAGCATTATGTGGTCCCTTCGGACTCGGCGAGGCGTTTCGCCCGCCGCATCAGGTAGAAGAAGAACGACGCGAACCCGCCCAGCATCACGACGATGAAACCGAGCATGACCCAGATGCCGGCGTTGGTGGCGGCGGCCATCGGCGAGTCGCTCTCGCCGAAGCAGACCGGACATGCCAGCGCCAGCCGCGGGACAGCGAGCAACAGGGCGGTAAGAAACGGGGTGCGCATCATGGCCTCACGCGCCGCATTTTTCGCTGAAACGCGATGCCGTAGGCGATGAGCCCGACGGCGCACGCGACCGACGCGGCCGCCGCCAGCGCGTAGCTCACCAGGTGGGTCAGTTGGTACTGATTGACCGCCCAGGCCGCCACAAACGCCGCCAGCACGACCGATACGGCGATGAAAAACAGGTGGAACGCCTTCAGGTTCACGTCAGTGTCCAGCCGCGTGCTCGACGGGAATCGCGTGCACGTGCGTGCCGATCGTATCGAGCGTCGTGAAGAGGGGCAGGCAC
Organism: Vicinamibacterales bacterium; assembly: GCA_051985095.1. Taxonomy (GTDB): domain Bacteria; phylum Acidobacteriota; class Vicinamibacteria; order Vicinamibacterales; family CAVVIG01; genus Gp6-AA45. Next base: position 12,120 of record JBPYEE010000226.1, read on the forward strand.
ATGAGCACGATGAAGAAGAACACGGTCAGGATCAGCGCGCCATAAATCCAGCGCTGCTCGTTGTTCAGGTGCATGAAGACGCTGGCGACCATCGAGCCCTTGATCGTCGCGATGATGAGCGCCACCGCGATGGCGACCGGCACGACGAAATGAAAGCGGTTCGCCGCGACCGTAATCGCAGTAAAGAGCAGCAACGAGCCACCAATCTTCAGATAGAGGCGAACCGAACGGCGAACCGATTCCGGATCCGAATGCATGCGCGCGCTCCTACAGCAGATACAGCACGGGGAAGAGGAAAATCCAGACCAGGTCCACGAAGTGCCAGTACAGCCCCGTGTATTCGACCCGGTTTGCGAACTGCTCCGGGTTGGTCCGCCACAGCTTCGCGCCCGGTCCGAGCAGGAACAACATGGCGATGACGCCGCCGATGATGTGCAGGCCGTGGAGCCCGGTCATCGTGAAATAGATCGCGAGAAACGTCGTGTGCCACGGTCCCTCGCCGGCCGCGAAGTGGGCCGAGTACTCGAAGTACTTGTTCACGAGGAAGATGAGGGCCAGCACCATGGTCGTGATCAGGTAGATCCGGTGCTTGCGAAAGTCGTTCATCTTGAGCGACGCCCACGCCATGACCATCGTCACCGAGGAGCAGATCAGGATGACGGTGTTCAGCGCGCCGAGCGGAATGTTCAGCTCGCCATGCGGCCACTCCGCCGCGCCGACCCGAAGGATGATGTAGGTCGAGAAAAACGCGCCGAACAGCATCACTTCGGATGCGAGGAACAGCCAGATGCCGAGCTTGCCGTTGGGTAGCCCGGTATCCGGCCGGTGTTCGACGGTATAGGGAATATTCATGTCCATGCTAGGCGCGCTCCGGTTCGAATTGCGGGGTGAAATCCCTGGCGGCGCCCGGGACGCTGTACTCGTACGGCGAGCGGTACACGACCGGCTCTGCCAGGAAGTTGCCGTGTGGCGGCGGCGAGGGCGCTGACCACTCGAGCGTCGTCGCTTCCCACGGATTGCGATCGACCGCTCGGCCCCATTTGATGCTCATGAAGAAGTTGACGATGAAGAAGAGCTGGGCGAGTCCCAGGCCCCAGGCCGCGTAGCCCTGCACGACGTTCCAGTGCAGCACCGCCTTGTTGTGCGCGTACTGCATACCGCCGTCGTACATGCGGCGGTTCATGCCGGCGAGCCCCTCGATGAACATCGGGAAGAACACGAGGTTGATCGTGACAAACGACGTCCAGAAATGGAGGTGTCCCAGCAGGTCGTTCATCCGCCGCCCGGTCGCCTTCGGGAACCAGTAATACACGCCGGCAAACAGCGCGAACAGCGTCCCGGGCGCCACGACGTAGTGAAAGTGGCCGATGACGTAGTAGGTGTCGTGCAGATGGATGTCCGAAGGCGCGAGGCCGAGCGGCAGCCCCGTCAGCCCGCCGATCCCAAACATCGGTAGAAAGGCGAGGGCAAAGAGCATGGGGGTCGTGAAGCGAATCGACGAGCCCACCAGGGACATCAACAGCGCCGTGAGAATGACGACCGACGGGATCGAAATGATCATCGTGGTCGTCTGGAAGAACGCACTCATCGTCGTCCCCATGCCGGTCATGAACATGTGGTGCGCCCACACGATGAAGGACATGAAGCCGAGGAAAATCAGCGAGTACACCATCGGCTTGTAGCCCCACAGGGGCTTTCGC